>JAQBPC010000236.1 GCA_028287725.1 Chloroflexota bacterium
TGTAGGAGGCACGAGCCGGGCAGAGATCTGCCCGGCTCGTGCCTCTGGGAGTTGGCGCAGTGTAATGCGTGCGGATACGTACCCGCTGAGCACACACATGGAAGTTTAGAAAATGCCTTCCATGCCAGGCTTAAGAAGGCACGATCATTACGCTAGTGCGGCAGAATACCGCGGTGCTGTGCACACTTACAACGCGCTCTCGGAGAGCCTTAAGCGCTTATCGGACTGCGCTGTGCAGGTATACGTCTGGCCACGACACGTATGCCAGTCAGGTATTCCACGCCTCCCCGTCCCTCGAGTACGCTTTAGGTCTAGTTTGTCGGGCACCTACACCACTTCGCCGTACTCCAAGGTTGCGCTCGGCGGGCTGGGTACCGATGGCTGCTCGACCTGTGGTGTTATTGTTGCTGGGCAGGGTTACGTCGTCGTGTGCCTCGAGATGTATGTTCGCCCACCGCGGTCTTCCGCCAAATGCTTCTCATCGATCCACAATCCATCGACGCCCATGCGTATGCCTCCTCACTATGGACGTCGCGATCGTCACATAAGTGCCAATGAAGCATTTGGGGCTGCAGTAATGGTTATCGTGTTGGTGGTTGATGACGACCCTGTATCTCGGGCCCGACTCCAGCAAGTGCTTGACGCCGCTGGTAATACCACCATCGACGTGAACGACGGGAACAATGCGATCGCCGTTTTGCTGCAGAGCAACACCCCATTGGTTGTCCTGCTGAAGTTGGTTCTCCCAGACTTCAGTGGTGTACACATCATCTCAACGGTCGGAACGTTTAAAGTACCCCGCCACGCCTTCATTTTAATGACCGAAGCAGCAGAGGTGCCGTCACCGTCGGTAATGGCGCTATTGGCGGAACTCTCTATTCCCATGCTTGTGCGGCCGTTCTCCGACAAGGTGCTGGTCGACACAGTCGCGGCTGCAGTGCTGAGCCTCGATGAGACATGAGCCGCCGGCAACAGGGTGTTGTATTAGCATGCGCTATAGGCTGCAATGGCAAGATTTGGACCACACTATCGCATGAGCTCGCTTGCGGCCAGCCCTATCGCATCGTATAGTAGGGCTTGGACAAAATGTCTACCTTGGACAATAGGATTTTGCCGAATGGTTGGTTCAGGTAAATGGTTCTGGCGGGTGCGCGGAGGCCCGCGTCAGCCGAGTTCACGGGAATATCGAAGTATGATTTGTCCAAGTAGATATCCGATCGGTTATCGCGGCATGAGCAAGGCTGAAGCGGGTGGGCCCGACTACAGATCCTTGTGGCTGTCGCCCAAAACTGAAAGATTGGCGAATAATCGCGCTGGAGACTGGGTGCCCTCGAACCTGTTGTACCGACCAGCAGTGAACAACACAGGGTGATAATGCGCGAACGTACAGTAACACCGGCTCATCGAAGGACTACTGCACTGTTTCTTTAATAGGAGTTATGCAATGCCTAACGATGGAGCGTACGCCAGTCCTCCGTATGAGCACGTACCATTCCCTGCCCATTTCGATGTAACACAGGCGACGGACATCGCGAGCGCAATGGGCAAATCCGTAGGCCTGTTCAAAGACGATGTAAGCGATCCCTGGTGTCGAGAGGAAACACTACCGGTAACTTCACTGCAGTTGAGCGCCGTAGTTGAACGTGTATCAGATCTGGTAATCATAGTCGACGAAGATTGCGCAATTTGCTACCTGAATCCTGCGGTGACCGGCATACTTGGCTACGATCCTGCTGAGCTCGTAGGCACAAATTGGCTCAATTTAGTTCATCCCGAGGATGTAACGGCGACTCATGTTGCGTTGTGTCGGAGTGAGCTTGCCAATGACGACTTGCCGATTGAGTGTCGAGCAAAGCATCGCGATGGCATGTGGCGCTACCTGGAAACAAGGACGGCCTCCCTACCGTCTTCCGCGCATGTACCTCGCATGAGCATCATTGCAAGAGATGTCACGGACACAAAACTAATGCAGGAGCGGCAAACTCGCCTGCTGCTCGAAGCGACGATTAACGGGCAGGAAGAAGAGCGAGAGCGCATATGCCTGGACATCCACGACGGCGTCTGCCAGACATTAGCCACCGCTTTCCAGTACCTGGAGACCGTTGAGCTGGACGCATCTCAGAATCTTGTCCAACTGGAGAGGCTGAGGACTGCACAAGAGCTTGTGCGCCAGGGAATGCGGCAGGCCAGAGAAATTGTCGCATCACTTCGTTCGGCACGGCTCGATGCGCTGGGCCTTATTGCGGCATTGCGTCATGACGTCCGCGACCTGGCCGAACGTACGGGAATCATGGCGACCTTCGAAGCAGATGCGATTCGACTTCCAGGCTCCATGGAGACCGCCCTCTACCGAGTAATTCACGAGGCGCTGAACAATATTATCAAGCATGCGCACGCCACGCGCGTGGCGGCAACGCTGCGTCAGCAACGAGACGAGCTTAAAATAGTCGTGCAAGATGACGGAGTTGGATTTCCCGTCGATCGGGGCCTACGTGCCGCAGATGGACGAGGTATTGGGCTAATTAGTATGCGCCGGCGGACTGAGTTGCTCCTGGGCAAGTTTGAAGTGTCAAGTACGCCTGGTAAGGGAAGCAGCATCTGCATCACCGTGCCTTTGCACGGGCCAACGAAAGTCGGCTGAGTGGTGCGGTTAACCGCTTCGGCGGCGACCGAAACATCGGAGCGCTAACAGCTCTGCGACGGTTCCAGCTTGTTAAGAAGACGGGATTATAGAAGGAAGTGAGGACGCTCATAGGCGAAATGGCGCAAGGCATTACGACAGTTGACGAAGCTAAGGGCATGGGGGGCCGGCAGATCACCGTCCTCATTGTCGACGATCATATGATCGCTCGCGAAGGGCTGCGGTCGATGCTGGAAACGAGCCCAGACGTGAAGGTAATAGGTGAGGCCCATGACGGGAATGAGGCACTTGAAGGAGTCAGGAGCCTCGAGCCCGATATTGTGCTGATGGACTACAAGATGCCCGGACTTGATGGCCTAGAAGCGACGCGCAGAATCAAGTCGGACCATCCTACCGTTTCAATCATTATGATGAGCACCTACGAGGACGAAGCAATCGTCGTCGACGCGATGCGTGCCGGCGCGAGTGGTTATCTGGTCAAGGATAGCTCTCGTGACCTGCTCCTTCACACGCTGCTCGCGGTAGCAAGTGGCGGCATCCTGGTCAAAGCCACACTCCTGCAGCGCGCGCTCGGTCTCATGCGAGGCAATGATGTACGCCAGGCAGGCAGCAGGCAAAGTCTACATTCGCCGCCGGTGGAAGCATTGACCAGCCGTGAAGAGACCATCTTACGGCTGATGGCTGAGGGCAAGACAAACAGGGCCATCGCGGACAAAATGGGTTTCGCCGAGGTAACAGTTAAGAAGCACGTGCAAGACATCATTGCCAAACTCTACGCCTCCGACCGCACACACGCTGCGATTATCGCTATGCGTCTGGGCGTTATCGACTAATGCGAGTCGACCTTTAGTCGTTTTAGGCGTCATCACTTTGCGATGAGCTGCATGCGGCATTAAGCCGGAAATAACCCGCCCGCCGCCTATTCGCCTCATCTATATCCTTTCAGACCACATTCCATATGCTACATAGACGTTTTGCCCCAACGTCCCGCCATGTAGCATGGCGCAGACACCCGGTTTGGTGAGCGATCGCCGCACCTGACGGTTGGTGTCAGTCCCGGTGGCCTCAAGGTTCCTCGCGAACGGCATCACAGGATCGTGTCTCCAGGCGACTGGTCCAGTTTTGGGTTCACCCAGACGTCTGGTGACAAGCATGCCTGTCTTTAGCTCACGGCAAGGCGTAGAGTCCTGAGTTCAAAATGGGTATCGGGAAGGTACCGCCATGCATATGCTTCAAAGGCAGGTACGGGCATGATCGGCGTCCTAATCGTTGACGATCATCCCGTGGCACGAGAGGGTCTTCGTCGCATGTTGGAGCGCAGTGACGACATTTACGTCGTCGGCGAAGCCAAAGACGGTGTTGAAGCCCTCGAGCAAGTAGCCGAGCTCCATCCTAATGTCGTCCTTATGGATATCCGGATGCCGGGCCCGAGCGGCCTGGACGTGACGCGACTAGTTAAGGCCGAGGTTCCGGCTACAGCCGTCATTATTGTAACGTCGTACGACGACGAGGCACTGCTGATGGATACGATATTGGCTGGGGCAAGCGGGTTCCTGCTCAAGGATGCCTCGCGTAACTTACTCGTACACACCATTCATGCCGTTGCCGCCGGAGGCATGTTGGTTGACGCGATCTTCTTTCGCCAAGCGTTTGATACTGCTGTCGCGGCTCGGCATGAGCTAGGAGCGGAACTTGGCGAAACATCGTCCACGCTGCAGTTGACTGAGCCAGAGACCCGCATCCTTCAGCTACTAGCAGAAGGACGCACAAACAAACAGATCGCTGTGCACCATGGGTTATCAGAGCTTGCTGCGAAGAAGCAAATACAAACGCTTGTTACCGCGCTGCATGCCACCAACCGTACTCATGCGGTTGCTATTGCCGTGCGTCTAGGCCTCATTAACTGAGCAGCGCTAGCCCGCTGTTGACATACTCCGCACGTCGCCGGCTATTTGCGCATATGGCTGTGTACAAGTAACAGATCCTCCTGGGGCGGCCGCCTGGGCCAAGCGGCGCTGAATATACATACGAATGGACCAAGTGGCTATACAGCGTGGACGTTACGAGGCGGCATGGCGATCGCTAAGATTTGTCTCACGGACACGTTCCAGTGGCAGTTACCTCGATTCTCTTGCTCCCACAAGCAACCCCGCCGGAGATATCTAGGTCGCCAAATCGCACCGATGCGCCGGTCTCGAGAACGAGAGCGATCTGTCCGGAACGGTCCGCTTCCATATTCCAACACACGATTATCGCGGAGTGCTCGGGGAAAGGAGGTGGCGGCGCGTCACTGGCGCCGCCATACACTCAGATGTCAGACGTGAAGCACGACCCAGGAGTGAGCATCATCATCCCCGCATTCAATGAGGAACAACGACTCCCACATACCCTCTCCGAGATTCAACGCCATGGCGCGACGCTCGCGAAGGACTTCGAAGTGATTGTCGTCGACGATGGTTCGACAGACGGTACCGTCGACCTCGTGTATGGCCGGGCCGCAACCATGCCGTGGCTCACGGTACTCGAACGCCCTCACCGGGGGAAGGGCGCCGCGGTGCGCGCAGGGATGCTAGCAGCGCGAAAAGAGAAGGTTATCCTGTGCGATGCCGATCTCTCAATGCCGATCGAGCAGTTCGCTCGGCTCATTGAAGTCCTTGATCGTGGTTATGACGTGGCTGTGGGGTCCAGGTCGCTGCCCTCGTCTCGACTTTATCACGACCCCTTGCGGCGGCGGATAATGAGCCGCGTCTTTAGCATGCTTGTGCAGGCCCTGGTTTTGCGCGGCGTCCACGATACACAATGCGGCTTCAAGGCTTTCCGGCGCGACATAGCGCATGATCTATTCTCGCGTCAACGGCTCGACGGCTTCAGTTTCGATGCGGAAGTCTTGCTGCTCGCGCAGAAGCAGGGATACCGGATCGAAGAAGTAGCCATCGACTGGTACTTTGACGCCGATTCACGGGTACACGCTGCCAGGGATACCGTACAAATGGTGCTCGACCTCCTCCGAATACGCATCCAAACGCTTCTCGGCGCGTATCGCTACCCGGCGGTTACTCATGCTGTGTTGGATACGCGCGCAACTGACATGGTCCACATGCCTCTCGAAGCCACCGCAACCACGGTACGGCATGCAGAGTAATGCCAGGCCAGATAGGAATCGGTACCAGTATGCAAGACGAAATATTTCCACACTTTTCGGGCAGTGCCCCCAAAGCCCCGGACGGAGACGGCAGCGCTGCTCAGCGAAGCACCATACACCTGCTTACAGAAGGGCACGAAATACCGGCCGCGAGCTGGCGCCTGCTGCCGCAAGCCGTTGGTATTGGCCTACGGGTGGTGGTCTGGCTTGGCGTCTTCGCAGTCCTATTGTTCGGACTGTTCACCTATCCTGCCCTCTTGATCGGCGGATTTCTATTCGTGGTTCTCGTGGCGCGTCATTTGCGAACCGCTCATCTCTGAAAGTGCAATGATCCCAAACCGAGGTGTAGTGATGGTCGACAGCAGCTGGAAGGTATGCCACGCTTCATCGAGTCTTCAGTACGCCCTGCCGGACGAGGCGGCACGCGAGCAGCAGGCTATCGTTGTGGCTGAAGAGGGCGATTGCCTGGTTATCGCAACTGCGGATCCGACTGAACCCGCTACAGACCAGGAGCTTAAGGCGTCGGCGACGCATGCGTCGCCAGACGAGAGCCTGGACCAGCCACTGGAGCATCCGCCCGGGCGTGCGCGGTCGACGATCGCCGGTGAGCGAAGGGCAGAACTGTCCGCGATCACGGGCCGTCCAGTCCAGCTTGTTACCGCCTCACATGCAGAAATAGAGATTGCACTCGCCAGGAGCCGCGGTGGTGCTACTACACAGGCACTCCGCTGGGATCGCTTTGGCTTCCTTGTCCGGGATTGTGGGCTGGGCTACCTCCTCGCCGAACACGAACAAAAGCCCCAGTCGGGCCCGGACGACCAAGCTACAGACCGCGTGGCAGCGGCTGCCGCCGAGCTTCCGGATGGCTGGGGTCCAGAACTTTTGGGCTTGTTGGAAGGCATGCCCCATATGTCTGAGCGCGACGCGCCGTTCGATCCGGCGCTCTGCGTACTGCTCCCGCCAGAGGTCCGCGCCGGTTGGGGTACCTTCCCGATCGTGCCTCGAGGTCTCGAGGACGGCTACCTGGTGCTCGGATGCGACCGCATGCCGGACGAGAAGATATTGCGCGCGGTGACCGGCTGGACCGGGTTTCAGGTCCGCTGCATACTCTGCGAAACGGCGCTGCTGCGCCTCGTCATCGATACGTTCAAGTCGCTCGCCAGCGGAAAGGGCCGAAACGGGAAGCCCACCGGGCACTTCGAATGGGTGCGCGAGACTGCGCGAACCGGTCTGAAAGTTATTCCGTTCCGTTTCGCCCAATTGTCCGCAGCGGAGAATCGCCAAACACATGCCGTTTCCTATCAAGCGGGCTTGCGACGGGACCTTGCGGCAATGCCTCTGCCGTCGGTCATTCAGGTAAATAATTCGAGAACGCCAAGTCTCAATCCAGACCCAGCGGCATTGGCTGCTATTCCCTCGCAGCTTGCGCGGTCGCTCGAAATCCTGCCGCTCAAGATGGATCAGCACGGAGTTGTGTTCGGCATTGCGGAGGACCGGCCAGAGGCGCAGCAAATTCGCCGCGCGGTCGGCTCCCTGATCGGCAAGAACATACGATTTCGGGTGTCCAATGGCCATTACCTTCGGGAGGCGCTGTCGAAGCACTGCCGGCAGACACATGCACTTCAGCCGGTTCAGGCGTCATGGCGCGGTCACCGGCAAAAGCGTTCGGCGCCTGCCCACGTCCACGTCCCCGGACAACGAAGAGAAATGGGTAACCTGGCGGCCGAGCGGCGAGGATTTGTTCCGACTCAGTACTTGCCGTCAATTCGGCTGGAGCATTATGCTATACAGCCCGAGGTCATCAAGCTGATTCCCCTTGAGACGCTGGAATCTCATTGTGCTGTTCCCCTGCGGCGTGAGGGTCACGTGCTGTGGGTCGCTCTGGGCGAGCCAAGCGAGAAAGCAGTCCACGAGCTCGCTCAAGGCGCCGGCTTAACAATCCGTCCGCTTGCGGCATCGCCTGAAGCAGTCCGCGCAAGGCTGCGTCTGTGCAGGGTGTCTGCTCACGCGCTGACCACATACCAATCGCATCCGGTTATTGCATACTTGCAGCAACAGGGCCGTCTACATGAGACGAACCTTCTGCAGATCCTCGATACACCAGGGACTGCCGTCGATCAAGCGTTAGATGCCGCGGGAATTCTTGACTACGACGAGTTCGCGGTACTTGCGGCTCAGCTATGTGCCCTGCCTCAGATCAACCTGCGCGTCTCCTACACTCCCGAATCGCGGAGCATGCTGTCCGGTAGCAGGGCGTTGTCAGCAGTATTGCAGGACTTGGTTGATCCCTTGGTAGCCTCCAACATGGCGCCGAACGAAGCTCGCGCTCTCGGCATTGTGCCACTACGACGCGAGCTGATGGGTAGAGCCGGCAATCCGATCGATGCCCCGGAATTGCCTGAGGACGCATCTGACTCGTGTCTGGTCGTCGCCGTTGCGGATCCATGGTCGCCTTTGATCGCCGCTACTCTCTCGGAGCCGGCATACGGAGCTCACCGATTGGTGGTCGCACCTCGACCCGACATCATCGCCACTATCGCACGAGCGCACGGTCGAGCGCAGCTCGGTGAGCGTCTGCTCCTTAGTGGGGTGGTCAGCCAGCAAGACCTTGATCGCGCCGTGCAGCTCCACCAGTACACCGGCGTAAGAATTGGACAGGCCCTAATACATCTCAACTTGATCAGCGAGGATCAGCTCGCATACTTCCTTTCCGAGCAACTTGACTTACCGTTTGTCGGGTTGCAGGCAATGAAACCCGACATCGAGTTAGCACGCTGCCTGCCCGAACATGTTGAGCGGCGTCTCGGCATCCTGCCGCTGTACGAGAAAGGCAACGTAATCATAGCGGTCTCGCCTGACCCACTGAATGCGGCGGCACTCGCGGAGGCGGAGAAGCGCACTGGTCGCCCCATTCAGCTGATGATCTGTACTGAAGGCGAGTTCGAAGCCGCGCTCGAGGTCCTCTATCGCGACCTGTACCTGGCGACCAGTAGCTCTGACCTGGCGACGCGCTCCCCAGAGGAGTCGGCCGAGCGCGTCATCACCCGTAGCCAAGTATTGACCATCTCGATCATTGCGCTGGTGGCGCTGGTTC
>JAQBPC010000245.1 GCA_028287725.1 Chloroflexota bacterium
TCCAAGGTGACATGCAAGGTGCCGGTCAGCCCGTCGCACTTGCGTGCGATCCAGGACGGCATGCTTGGTGTCACAACCGAGGCGACTGGTACCGGAGAATTCCTCTTCAGGCACTTCTCCTGGCAAGTGGCCGGGAAGACCGGAACGGCGCAGAACCCAGGCGTACTGCCGCACGCTTGGTTTGCCGCGATCGCGCCATTCCAGGCGCCACGCATTGCCATAGCCGTCGTGCTGGAGAATGCCGGAGAAGGATCGACGGTAGCCGGCCCTGTGGCGCGCGCCGGGCTACAAGCGTACTTGAACGAGATAACGCCGGTTGTGGCGGGCGGAGCCCAGCCACTCAGCGTGCCGGGGGGCTGAGTGGGCCTTGGTTGCCTCAGTCGAATGGGCCAAAGCGCCCCATAGACGTCAGGCTGAATTGGCCGTGAGCCCCGGCAGGTGTCGCTTTGCCAGCTCCCGGAGCTCGGCCGTGGACGGATCGGCGGTGCGTCCCGCTTCGTAGGATGCCGCGATGTCGCGGTATATTGCCTGAATGCCGGCGTGCGACTTCGCGATCCGATGTTCGCCGGCCAGATGATAGTGCTCGTTCACCCACCACGCCACGCCCGCGGCACCCGACTTGTCACTGACCACGACCCCGATGGGCCGCCCAAGCACATGTTGCGGGTCAAACGACATGTAGGTCTCGGGGTCCTTGAGCAGCCCGTCGATATGTACCCCGGCACGAGTAGTGAAGCACTCATCCCCCAAGATTGGATAGTTAGCGGGGAGAGGCACACCACAATCGCGCTGCAGGTATTCGGCAATCTCGACCAATGTCGGAAGATTGAGCCGTGACTCACCGGTGAGCCCGATGTGCTCAATGACCGCGGCCTCGAGTGGCGTATTGCCGGCACGCTCACCAGTGCCAAGCAAGGTGCTGTTGATTGCCGCGCAGCCATACAGCCATGCCGTCGCCGCGCAGGCGTGTCCCTTGAAGAAGTCGTTGTGGCCGTGCCACTCGAGCTGGGCCGGCGGAACTCCGGCCTCGTTGACCAAGGTATGGACGAGGCGCGGCACGCCGCGTGGCAATGCGGCCTCCGCCCAGGGCAAGCCGACACCCATGGTATCGCAGAGCCGGATGGTAATCGCCGTTCCAGAGCTCTGGCCGCGTTCCATGAGGGCACGGGCGAAAGGCACCACGAATCCATGTATGTCGGCACGCGTGACATCCTCAAAGTGACACCTTGGCCGCACGCCGGCACTGAGCGCCGCATCGACGACCTGAAGGTAATTCTCCATGGCACGTTTGTGGTCAAGGCCCAGCTTGGCAAAAATGTGGTGATCCGAGACCGACGTGAGTAAACCCGTCTCCGCCAGCCCGAGATCGCGCACAATCGCGAGATCCTCCGCTTTCGCGCGGATCCAGGCGGTCACCTCGGGGTATTGATAGCCCCGGGCTCGGCACCGTTCGACGATGGCGCGTTCAAGGTCGGTGTAGACGAAGAACTCGCTCTTTCGCACCACGCCCGTGTTGTTATCCAGCTGGTGCAGCAGGTCGAATATGTGCAGCACCTGCTCAGCTGTGTACGGCGTGCGCGCTTGTTGGCCATCGCGGAATGTCGTGTCGGTAATCCAGCGTTCGGGCGCGGGCGCCATGGGAACGCCGCGGGGTTCGAACAGCGCTCGTGGCAACGTGTCGTACGGGAAGGACTCGCGGAAGCGTTCGACTCCGTGGTGAGCAGGTGATGCGGACATCGGCGGCCAACCTCCTATTGATTTTCCTATACTTTACTGTACTTATATTGATTATTCAACCAATAGATTGACGCCGCTTACCGGTACTCTCTACACTGGCCTGCGTGCTGGCAGGGCGCATGTGTATGCGAAGGTGAGATGTGCTGACGATCGAGGGCGAAGAGTACTTGACGGTCGACGAGGCCTGCGCCGTGCTTGCGGTAAAGCCGGCCACACTCTATGCCTATGTGAGCCGAGGCCGGCTGCGCAGCTACAAGCAAGGCATGCGGCGCCAGCGGCTTTATAGGCGGAGCGAGGTTCTGCAGCTCGTTCGGTTAAGCCCTAGCCGGGAGAGTGACGTTCCGATCGTCGATCCGTGGGCCGACGTGCACTGAGGCCGGCGGTCGTAATGCGTTCTTACAGCAAGCGGATCGACCTCTGAAGCGGGCGGATCACGGCACCCGGCATAATGCCCATCCGCATTGCGGCAGGACGATCAAAGGTTCCGCTAGTCGAGGTGTTTTGCCGCCTGGCGGTAGTCGCCGCGCAGATCTTGCAGGCGAACGCGCAGGAGGTCGAGCGTCATGGCGAAGGTGTCGGACACTGCCCGGACGCGAGAATCGTCGTTGAAGTACCAGTTGATCGCGACTTCCTTCGTGCTGTAGTGTCGCTTCCGCGCGAGGAAAAGCACCTCTGCATCGAAGCTAAAGCCGTCGAGCTTCTGTCTTGAGAAGAGGTCGCGCGCCACTTCTCGGCGGAAGGCTTTAAAGCCGCACTGCGTATCATTCATGCCGATGGCGAGAAGAAGCTTGACGACTAGGTTGAAAACACGGCCCATGACGTGGCGGCGAGCGGGCTCGTGATATCGCTTCGAGTCCGGCAGCTCGCGGGATCCCACCGCGATCTGGCACCCACTGTCCAATACCTCGACGAAGAGGTCCAACTCCTCGACCGGCATTGACAGATCGGCGTCACAGAGCATGACGTACGGCAATGTGGCTGCGAGCATGCCGCCCCGCACTGCTGAGCCCTTACCACGGTGCGGCAGGCGGACGAGTCGAAGGCCTTGCATGCTGTCGGCACGTGCTTCGACGACGACGGCGGTACCGTCAGTGCTACCGTCATCGCACACCAGGATTTCAAGCTCGCGATCGAATCCTTCGCGGTAGCGCCAAAGCTCGTCGAGCGTTCGTGGGAGACGGTGCTCTTCGTTGTACGCCGGAATTACGATGCTCAGGCCAGGCCGCTCCCTGCGTTGGCTGTGCCCGTCTAGCATAGAATTGGCGATCCGTCTCCGTTACTACTTGGCAGTGCTCTATACGATTTTGCGCGTCAGGACCACGCCGAGCAATGGAGCCCGTACCCGATCGAGCACTTCGCGGGCACGCCTTGCATCGAGCCTATGCGTCTGGCCAGGCGTCACCGCGATCACCACGCCGTTCACCAAGGGGCAAAGATCCATGCTGTCGACGTGCGTTAAGATTGGCGCGCCAATCATGATCACGCGGTCGGCGACGCTTTTGAGACGATGGAGCACTTCCGAGAGTCCCGGACTCCGTCCAATACCGCCGGGTATGGGGCCCGCGGCGCCGACACCGAGAAGGAGCAGGTTAGGCAGATCTGCCGCATGCTGTAAAGTTGCCGGTACGTCAGGGCTATCCTCGCGAATGAGGTCTGTAAACCCCACCTCAGCAGGCAGATTGTACACCGAGTCGAGCGTTGGCGCATGTGGATCGGCATCCACCAGGACGACACGCTCCCCGTCCTTCGCGGCCAGGATCGCCATGTTCGCGGCCAGCGCGGCGGACGACGACGTAGCATCGACGGCACTGATGAGTAGCGTGGAGCTTGGCCCGCTCAGCATGGCAAAGCGCACGTTCAAGTACGTCTGCTCGTACGCGGCACGCACGTCAGCCGGGCATGTAGAATCGGAGATCAACAGTCCCGTGTCGCGCGAAATTGCGCTGGCGAGGTGAAGCTCCGTGATCCGTTCAGAAACAGCCATCCAAACAATCCAGTCACTGTGTGTCCAAGGCGGAGAGCGCCGGACGCCATGGAAATTATCAGCTAGTACGTACCTTGCCACCTGGGATTACTCCCAACGTGGGGATGTTCATCCAGTTACGGACGTCCTGCTCGTCGTGAATTGATTCGTCAAGATACTCCCACAGAAAGGCGAGCGCGACGCCAAGCACGAGGCCTAGAAGCGCCTTCACGAACCAACTGATGGCGGTGGAAGACAGCGAGGTGGCTGGCGCGCTCGGCGGGTCAAATACGTACATCTGGATTGGCGGTTCGAACACATTGCCCTGGGTACCTGTATTGAGTACCGTCGCGTTGTAGTGTGGCAAGTAGTCACGTTTCAGCACGGAAATGGCGCTCAAAAGAACCTTGTTCGCCGTTTTGTCCGAGGACGACGAATATTCCATTTCCAGGTAACGCTGGCCGCTCACATTGGCGCCAAGGCCCGCGCGGATCACCTTCCAGTCGATGGTGATGCCGTACGCATTCTTCAACGATGCTGAGATGGACTGAAAGAAGCTGATACCTTGCGTGAACTGCTTGGCGCTGTCGCGTGCCGCGCCGGCATTTCCCTGGGCAGCCGCTTGAGGATCGATACTGACGTTCGTAGACCTGTATGTGGGCGGCGTCTGAGAAAATTCGACCGTGGTTTGGCCCTTGTAGCGGCCGCCGGCGAAGGTATAGGCCGTATAGGCAGCGGCAAGCACCGCCACGACCAAGAGCGAGAGCCAGATTATCCGCCACTGTCGACGTAGGACGCGCCAGTACCAACGAAGCTCCAAGGGTAAGGTCCTTCCTTTTTACGAATGGATGGTAATGGATCCCGAGGCCACGCGGCTATTGGAATCTTGAGAGGGACGCTAGTATGCGCCGTTTCTTGTGACGACAGCCAGCACAGTGCGGAGCAGAATCTTGAAATCGAGCACAAGTGACCAGTTGTCGATGTAATAGATGTCCATGATGATGATCTCTTCGAAGCTCTCGATGTTGCTGCGGCCGCTCACCTGCCAGAGGCCCGTAATACCGCCTATGACATCCAGACGCTTCATATGAAGCGGCTCATACTTTGCTACCTCGCTTGGCAGCGGCGGGCGTGGCCCTACCAGGCTCATGTCGCCACGTAGCACGTTGAGCAACTGCGGAAGCTCATCGATCGAAAGTCGGCGGATGATCCGTCCTACTCGTGTCCGGCGCGGATCGTTCCGATCTTTAAATATGCGCGGATCGACGATCCCCTTCTGGGTCATCAACGAATCGAGCATTTTGTCCGCATTGACGTGCATAGAGCGGAACTTGAAGAACGTGAAGGGCTTACCACCCTTCCCCACGCGTTGTTGCTTATTGAGCACTGGCCCACGCGAGTCAATCTTGATCGCCAAAGCCGTGAGCAGAAAGAATGGCGATGCCAGCAACAGCAGGGCACTGGACACTACCACATCGATACCGCGCTTCACCAGACGTGCGGACCGACCCAGATGCGTTCGCTGCACGTCAATGAGCGGGATACCGGCGAGATGGTCCATGTGCACGCGCGAAAGACTTAGCTCGAAGAGATCGGGCACCAGCTTTACAGCAACCTGTGCCTTTTCGCAGTGTGCGCAAATATTGGCAATTTCGGAGTGATGCGTGGCCGGAAGCGCGACGATGACCTCGTCCACTGCCCAATGGGTTACCACTTGCTCGATCTCACTCACGGCGCCGAGACAGGTAAACCGGCCAAAGTTGGACTGGGTCGGCAGTGGGAATCCTGGAGCGCCGGCAAGGGCGCCAGGCGGCAGCTCCTGCAGGAAGCCGACGAGATGGTATCCCTGCTTCCGCTTGGCAAGCAGGTTTTGCATCACCATTTTGCTGAGCGGCGTCGTGCCCGCGACCAGCACACGCCGTGTATTCCAGCCACTGCCATGCAGTCGCCCCAGGATGCTATACAGCACGGTTCGACCTGCGCTGAGCATCAAGACCAGCAACACCCAGGCGTACACGATAACGAGGCGGGACTCAAGCTTTACCGGAAGGTAGGCGGTAATGATAGAGATGATGCCGATACCGATGAGACTTATCCTGCCGATGACGAGCACTTCGTCAAGCAGATCACGGCCGAGCTTTGCCCGATAGGCACCGGCAACAATTAGGCTGCCGACTTCCACCACGCCGAATACGACGCCGAACGGGATCCAATCACGGAATGGCACGGGCACCAGGCCGCGCTCGACCGGCACCCATTGCACGACATAGCGCAGATAATATGCGCTGCAAAATGCCAACCAAATCAGACCGGCATCGAGAAGGATGGCGCAGGCTGCAAGCTGCAAACGCCCACGCTTTTGAGCGGCAGGCAATGTTCGCGTAGTCGTGACATCGGAAGAGAGCGTTGCCGCAGCATCAACCCCGGGCGTAGAAGTGGGGGCCTGGCCAACGAGCGATCGCTGCTGCACGCTAAGCCTCCTGCAGGGCTTCGTCGTATACGGCGGCCATGTCCGCCGCGGTACGCGCCCAGTTGAACTGCGCGGACTGCGCCAATCCGAGCCTACTCAATTCGGCCCGTAGCGCCCTGTCACCCGCCAGACGACAGAGGCCGTCCGCTAGTGCAACCTCATCTTCGCCCTCGACGAGGATTGTCGCTTCCCCAGCCACCTCGATGAGGCTGCTGTTCCGGGTTGTAAGCACCGGGCATCCGCAGGCCATTGCTTCGGCGACCGGCAAGCCAAACCCTTCGTACAGTGACGGATAGACGAATGCACTCGCGGCATTGTACCAAAGGGGTAGGTCTTCGTAAAGCACATAACCCGGGAAGCGAACGAATTCCGTGAGATTAAGGTCTTGTACGCGTTGAAAGACTTCTTCGTACAGCCAACCCTTGCCGCCCGCAAGCACCAGTGGCCATTCGACTCCCCTTTGGCGGGCAACGTGATAGGCGTTGAGTAGCCGGACCAGATTCTTCCTCGGTTCAAGAGTGCCAACATAGAGAAAGAAATCCTCAGGCAACGCATGCTGCTCGCGGAAGCGCGCGATTGCGTCGGGATCGGGTCGCTCACGAAACCTATCATCGACTCCAAGGTAGACGACACGCACGCGCTCCTCTGGCACGCCCAGTAGACGGATAACGTCTCGACGCGTGTTCTCCGAGCTTGCGACAACCATTCTCGCGCCTCGTGCACTAACACGCGTAAACGTGCTGAGGTAGCGCCGTCTCCCAGGTAGAAAGCGTTCCGGAAACAATAGGAAGCTTACATCGTGAATCGTTACCACACCGGGGATTCGACGTGCTACCGGCAACACATTTAAGGTTCCATGCACAACGTCGATGTGCTTACGCTCGAGCAGCAATGGCAGTGCGGTCTGCTCCCAGAGGATGCGTTGTGCAGGGCGTTCCGTGTCGAGCCGGCTACCAACGACCTGAAAGCGAGCGTTGTCACCGATCGGCAGGGCGGCCCTGCGGGCGTTGGTGAAGACAAAGTAGCGATGCACGGTGGAGGTGTTGGGGAGATTGCGCAGCAAGTGATAGATGAAAGCCGACGACCCTGCGTTCCGATAGGATTGGGAAAAGGTCAGCAACTGAGCATTGATACCTATGCGCGCCATACGACTCCCATACCATGGTCCTAGCTTGCGCAATGCGGACGGAGCCATACAAGGTACGTTACCAGGCACGGCCACAGAATTGAGTATACATTGCCGTTGCGGTCAAAGCTCTATTGGGGAGTCGGAACGGGCTCAGCTACTATATATAGTAGCTGAGCAGGAAATAGGTCCATTGCCTTGCGAATAACGAAAATCTGTGCGATCATGCTGATAGGAGTAATTAGGGGGAAAAGTGCCTTGAACCCCGAGAATCGACATACGCACGGATTACAAGCCGGCAGCATTATCTTCCTGGTGCTCGCTCTTTTGCTGGCGGTACTGTCTGGTGACATGCTGCTCGTGCTGGCCGTAGGATCAGCCATAGCGGGGCTCGGCATGTTGACTCAGTCGCGTGATCGTGCCAAGGTGCTGCGCCGGGCCGCTGTACCGCAGCAAGCTTATAGGACGTCGCGCCCAGTCCAGGCTAGCCGGGTCGCTGCGAGCGCTGGGCAGAGAATGGCCGTCCGTCGCCGCAGTGCGATATCGCTAACGACGAAGTATGTCGTTGCCGAGCGTGCCGCTTCCTCGCACGCGCACATCTCCGAGTCGGCGGGTCAAGTGCAGGTCGTCCAGATGCTCCAACAGAGCTAAGGCGAATTTTCTGCTGGTCTGAAATCTGTCTCGGATTGTAGCCACCGTCACCTGACCATCTCCCGAAATCGCCGCTAGAGCGGCATCGCGCATCTCCTCGAATGCCGTCCGACGCAGGTACACCCCATCGGCGAGACGCACCGGGTCACCCTGATCCAGTAAAGCCTGCAATAGCTCCCCGTCTAACGGGGCAAGCTCGTTCCCGGTCGGGGGCGCGTATGGTTTCTCGCTGAGGTGATTAAGCCATGCTTGAGCACGCCGCTGCTGATCCGCGGTCAATCCCACTTCGTGCTCGGGTAGACGGACTAAGTCTCCCGTAACCATGACACGGTTCTCTGCACGCCACGATTGGAGCAGCTCGTTCCAGCGCCGACGATCGAGCTTCACCGACTCGCGGAGGGCTTCACCCGGCATGCCTCGGCGCATCGGATGCCTCTGGTGAAACTCTTTCAGAACCCCAAGGCCAGCGTCGCGCACCTGATTCAGCCACGCCGGTGTCGTCCAGAAGCCTGACAGGTCGCGCCGGGCAGGTATCTCGGCCCCGATACCTTCAACGTCGCTACTCGCGTGCGCCTCGCGCTGCCCATTGCCACCGAGGGCCTGCACGTCGCCATGGTGGGCTAGCTTCGTCAGCGCCAGCTCGACTTCCTGCAGTGGCAACCCAAGCTGCGCCACCAGCTCGCCTATGGTCATAGCGCTTTGCTCGAGGATATGCGTCACCTGCTCTTCAGGCGAGGCGACCAGCCGGCGTTCCATGCGCTGTAGCACACCTCGAGCGTGCCGTTTGTGCCTGGGAGGATTCACGTCCACGATCACGCCGCCGGCGACGGTCCGCGCAGGCGTCGGTATGCGCAGGATACAGCGGTCGCCTCGCAGCGCGGCGATTGGCCGTTCTAGCTTCACCTGGGCCCAAGCTTCCTCACCCGCCTTGAGCGCTTCCGTGTCGAGCAATCGGACTCGACCGCGCACTTCCACAGCTCCCGTATGCACCGACACCAGCATGTTATGCGTGACGATGCTCTCGCGGTTACCGTCACCGCGTGGTGTGGGACCTTCCTGCTGCACGGCACGGATGCGAGCATCAAAGTACGATACGGCAGGCACACTACCAGGAAGGCACAACACCATGCCGCGATCGAGGTCATCGACCGCCGTGGCGGCCAGATTTACGGCGACTCGCCGGCCCGGGCCGACCTTTTCCAGGCGGTGCCGGTACGATTGGAGGCCACGAATCTTGCCGACCCTACCTACCGGCGCGATTTCCACTTCCTGGCCTACCGCGAAGCTGCCGTCGAGCAGTGTCCCGGTCACAACCGTGCCGTACCCGTCACGTGTGAATACGCGGTCGATTGGCAAGTACGGTCGTCCACGATCTATGGGCTCGGGTGTTTGGCTCAGCGCGCGAACGAGTGCTTCACGCAGACTACCTATGCCCTGGCCGGTTACGCTGCTGCATGGCACTATCTCGCTTCGGGCGAGCGAGGTGCCTGCAAGCACGGAGCGAACTTCGTCGGTAACCAGCGCCAGCCAATCCGCGTCCACGAGGTCAGATTTCGTGAGCGCCACAACGCCGTGCGAAACACCTAAAAGATCGAGAATCGCCAGGTGCTCGCGCGTCTGCGGCATAATGGCTTCGTCCGCGGCGACCACCAGCATGGCAAGGTCTACGCTGCCGACACCGGCTACCATATGCCGGACGAAGCGCTCATGACCCGGAACGTCGACCACGCCCGCGATCTCTCCGTTACCGAGATCGAGCCACGCAAAGCCTAGCTCAATGGTCATGCCGCGCGCGCGTTCCTCAGGGAGACGGTCGGGATCTATGCCGGTGAGTGCGTTGACGAGGGAAGATTTGCCGTGGTCAATGTGTCCTGCAGTGGCTATGATGCGCATGGATTTCAGTGTACGGCTTTTGCGCTATGTCCTTTGCGGTGGCAGGGGCGCGCCCAAGCGCCAGATGTCGCTTCTGCCGGCATCTCGCGTGGCGCCGGTGGCGTCCACGAGGATCGCCGCTTCTCGTGCAACCATGTCGAAGTCGATCGTGCGGTGTGGTGTCACGACCACAACCGCGTGTGCATCGCGCACCACCTTGGCGGTAAGCGGCACGGACCGCAGCTCTGTCTCAGGTTCCCGGCTGAACACCGTACTCGCCACCTTGAATGACGTGACGTGGGGATCGTGGTAGGTCACCTTGGCGCCACGCGCGAGAAGCAGCTCGACCACTCGGCGAGCCGGTGAGTTACGAGCGTCGTCGACATCGCGCTTGAAAGCGACCCCCAGGACCAGTACACGCGCGTTCTTGGTGGGGATTTCGTAGCTATTGAGCGCCCGCGTAACCAGCTCAGCCGTGTGGAAGGGCATGTTGTCGTTTATTTCCGCCGCGAGCTCGACAAAGCGCGTATAGAAATCAAATTCCCGTGCTTTCCAGCTCAAGTAAAATGGGTCGACTGGGATGCAGTGGCCGCCGACGCCCGGCCCAGGGTAGAACGGCATGAAGCCAAACGGCTTGGTAGATGCCGCGTCTATGACTTCCCAGATGTCGATGCCCATCCGTTCGGCAAGCAGGGCAAGCTCGTTCACCAGCGCTATGTTGACGCTGCGGAAGGTATTCTCAAGCAACTTGGCCATCTCGGCCGTACGCGCTGAGGAAACAGCGTGGACCTTACCCGGCGCGATCGATTCGAACAGTAAGGCGGCAAGGCGCAGACCATTGGGGCCCGCGCCACCTACAACCTTCGGCACAGTTCCAATGTCGTAGTGGGCATGGCCGGGATCGATCCGCTCGGGCGAGAACGCGAGAAAGAAATCGCGCTCATGCCGTAGATCTCCCGCCGCCTCGAGGATTGGCAGCACAAGCTCTTCGGTCGTTCCCGGATACGTGGTGCTTTCGAGTACTATCAGCTGGCCAGCGCACAGGCCGGCGGCAATTGTCTCGGCGGCCTTGGAAATGTAACTGACATCGGGAACCTTCAGCGAGGTATACGGCGTCGGCACGCAGATAAACACCGCATCGGGCGCAGGATCGATCAATGTGTAGTCGGTGGTCGCGGTTAGGCTGCCGGAGTTGACAAGCGGCGCTATTCTGCTGGTGGCAATATCCGGAATGTAGCTCTGGCCGTCCCGCAACTTGCCGACTTTGCTCGGATCGAGGTCGACACCGACGACGCTATAGCCGGCCTCGGCGAACTCGGTCGCCAGCGGTAGGCCGACGTAGCCCAGACCGAGCACACAGATTCGTGCTGTACGGTTGTGAATGCGTGTCTCAAGGTCCACGGCGTTAGGATGCCCTATAAGCCCCAGGCATGGCAAGGCATAACGTTGTTCCGTCGTTCACGGAGACTGTTCAGCTCTCGCGCACCAGCCGGACAAACGCTTCGACCACTGCCGGGTCGTACTGACTTCCAGCAGTCGCCTTGAGCGCAAGCAGCGCATTATCAACAGTTCGGGGCGTATCAAAGGCGCCCGGGCTGATCATGGTGTGGAATGCGTCGACTACCGCGATGATTCGAGCTCCCAGCGGTATGTCCTCTCCCGCAAGACCATTTGGATAGCCCACTCCGTCCCAGCGCTCGTGGTGATGGAGAACCAGCGGAATGACGTCCTCCATGCCGGGTAGCTGGCGAACGATTTCGGCACCGAACACAGGGTGCTGACGCACCTGATCGAAATCACGTTTGGTCAGTGTGCCCGACGCGTGCAGAACATCCTCTGCCAGGTCGACGGTGCCAATGTCGTGCAAAATCGCGCCCATTTGGACAGTCTGCTGGGCCTGTTTGGTCATGTTGAAGACCTGGGCAAGTCGCTCGGCATCGCGCTCTCTTGCGGCGACCCGACCGCCTCCGCCTCTGATACATGCCTCGAGTGCCGTTGTAAGGCTCCTCAACGCCTCGGGATCTTCTTGCAATTCGAAGAGCCGGCGGCCGGTCTGAAGCGCGCTGATCGTAAGCGGCCCAAGTAGCTCGCCAATCTCCTGCTCCTGGATAGAGAATGGATTGTTTGGACTGCGCCTGAGACAGAGGATCACCGCTACTTCGGAACCGTGCATAATTGGCAGCCACACAACCGACTCGTACCTGGTCATAACCCTGGAGGCTTTGCCGCCGATGGCCCGGCCCAGGCCCGGCCGCTCCAAGATCATCTGCATTGGGCCGACGACGAGCTTGGTGTCCTTCGGCTCGGTTTTCAGCGAATCATCGTTGATATCGACGACGATCGTGCTGCCACGTTGAGGATGGAGCAACGCGCAGACCACGTCCAGTACGTAATAGAGCAGGCTGCGACCGAGCTGGGTAGCCTCACTCGCCATGGCGATTGCCCGGGCGTTCGCCAGCTCGCGCTGTAGGTCCGCCACTTGAGCGCGCAGTGCCTCGATTTCCCGTGCCATTGCACCACTTTGACCGGCCGCAAACGCAGTCACCTGCGCAACAGGTCCGCCGAGTGCCAAAGAACTCAATTCATGAGAATTCGGCTCTCCGCGTTCCTGGCTCTCATCCGTGTACATAATGTCCTCTGTTAAGACGGCAGGTCATGACTAGATGCCAGATATTCCGCATAGGGCAACTCTACCCCACTTCCGAAAAGAAGCAATCCCCAGAAGTATTGACCGGTTGGGGTATCTCACAGCACAATCCGTGCCCGTGCGGCGGCGGATTACATGGCTACGCTAATTGCGTAGCGGCTTGCCAGTCTGGAGCAGCGCGGACATGCGTGCCTGCGTCTTGGGCATGCCGCACAGGCTCAGGAACGCCTCTCGCTCGAGATCGAGCACATCCTGCTCGCTTACCGGTACTATCGGCGATGCGGGCCCGCCAGTCAGCACGTAAGCAAGTTTCCCGGCCACGATGGCGTCATGGTCACTTATGGCTCCCGTTGCGAGAAAGCCATCGACTTGTTGCTCTAACACGAGGCGACCACCTTCACCTGGAAGCCGTAACGTGGGTCTCTCCGGCGGTATATAGCCTGCTTCGGCGAGTGCCAGCGCGTCGGCCCTGGCGTCCGCCAGCAGCCTTTCGCGGTCCAGGCTAACGGGGTCGTCCCTTCGCAAGAATCGCATGTCGCGCGCCTCTTCAGCGCTGGTCGAGACTTTGGCAATGGCAATGATTTCGAAGGCGGCACGCGCCGCCGCGAACGGGCCCGTCTTGGCCGTGGCCGCGCCGTGACGTAGGAGCATTTCCTTGCAGCCACCGCCGGCGGGAATCAGGCCAAGCCCGACCTCCACCAGGCCGCAGTACAGCTCGGCATGGGCCCGGACGCGTGACCCGTGCAACATAATCTCGCAGCCGCCACCCAGCGTCCGGCCGTTGGCCGCCATCACCACGGGGATGGGGCTGTACTTGAGCTGCTGATGCGCGTCCTGCAATGCTTTGACTTGCCGGTCGATGTCCTTCCATTGGCGCATGCGGGAGGCCATGAGTAGGATTGCGACATTCGCGCCGACCGAGAAATCCGGAGCATCGTTCCCAACCACCAGTGCGCGATATCGTCCGGCCGCATCAGCGACAGCGTTGGTCAGCATGTTGATGATATCCACGTCGATGGTGTTGAGCTTGGTGTGGAATTCAAGGCAAGCAATCCCGTCGCCGAGATCGACCAGGGTCGCGCCGCGATTCGAGGCCAGGATCGCAGCCGGGCCGCGCTGCTTCGCTTCCGCCACAGAAAGGGTTCCGTCTGGCTTGGCCAGCTCCTCGCGCGTACCGGTAGACGACACGTATACGGTTTGCCGGCCCGACTGGCTCTGCCCATAGAAGCTGCCGCTCTCGGCCAGCACGCGTACTACGATCCCTGGCACTTCGCGCTGCTCCGCGCGCAGCCGATCCACGACCCACGGCACCCCCAGCGCATCCCATGTTTGAAACGGACCGAGATCCCAATTGAAACCCCAGCGCATCGCATTATCGACGGCATCAATGCGGTCGGCGATTGGGTGGGCTGGGTTGACACGATTCGCGGCGTAGGTGAGTACGTCCGAGAGCATCTCCCAGGCAAAACGGGCGACGCGATCGTCGCCCTCGACGATCCTGCGCAGGCGTTCCCCTTGGTCGCCGATGTCCTTAACGGCATCGAGCGTCGTGAAATGCAGCCGTTCTTGCGACTTATACTCCATGGTGGCCAGATCGAGCGTGAGGATTCGCGACTCGCCGTCGCTCTTCACTCGCTTGTAGAATCCCTGGCCGGTCTTCTCGCCGAGCCAGCCACGGTCGACCATGCTTTGCAGAAAATCGGGGACGGCGAATACAGCACGGCATTCGTCGTCGGGTGCGTTCTCATAGAGATTGCGCGAGACATGGAGCAGCGTGTCGAGCCCGGCAAGGTCGGCTGTGCGGAACACGGCGGATTTGGGCCTGCCTAATGCCGGTCCCAATATCGTGTCCACCTCGTCAACGGTGTACCCTTCGTCGACCATCCGTCGCATCGCCGTCATGAATCCATAGACCCCGATGCGGTTCCCGATAAAGTTCGGCGTGTCTTTCCCCACAACCACGCCTTTGCCGAGCACTGATCTGCCGAAGCGAGCCATCTGCTCGACGACGGAGGGGTCGGTGCCGGGGCCGGGCACTAGCTCCAGCAGCTTCATGTACCGGACCGGGTTGAAGAAATGGGTAACAAGAAAGCGCCGCCGGAAGTCCTCCGGTAGTCCGGCTACCATGTCAGCGGCAGGGAGGCCCGACGTGTTGGAGCTGACGATCGTCTCTGGTCCGGCTACCGACACGAGCCGCTTGAACAGATCGCGTTTCACGTCCAGCCGCTCGACGACAACCTCTACAATCCAATCGACGCCGGCCAACTTGTCCAGGTCGTCCTCAATAGTGCCAGTCGTCACCAGCTTCGCCGCGCGCGGTGTATAGAACGCCGCGGGTCGCGCTTTGAGTGCGCGCTCGATGCCCGTGCGGGCGAGGATATCGCGCGGTTGACCGGGAGCGTCCTGCGCAAGGTCGAGCAGTAGCGAGGGAATGCCGGCATTGGCAAGGTGGGCGGCGATTCCCGCGCCCATGATGCCCGATCCAATCACGCCGACTTTGCGGATCTCCATAGTTTTTACCGATCTCAATCTGGATCTAGCGACCGAGAGGGAAAGGGTAACCGTTACGCGCGACCACGAGATCCGACATCTCGCGGCCAAGGGCTACGCCATTGACGAGATAACCTGGGGCATATCCGTTCAGGAGCGCGAGGTCGGCCGTCAGCTCATCGCCCTCGTCGGTGGAAAGCAGAATCTGCTCGATCGCGGTTCGCACGCGCGGCAGCAGTCTAAAGGTAGCGAGACGAGCTGCCAGACTATGGTGGGCGGCATCGCGATGCCCAAGCTTGGCCGATTGCACGGCACGGGTAATCGCGCTATCGACCGCGAATATGTTGATCATGCCGTCCGCCACGCTAGCCAGGAATTCCTGCTCTTCTTCCATGCGAGACATGCGCGGCATGACGCCCTTCATCGCGGCGACGATAAGCGCGTGCTTTGCCCGCTCGAGCGCGTCCGCGGCCGCGTGAAGATCGCCTTCGACCGCAACAGGCGGTGGCGTTCCCTCGTTCACGCGCGTTTCTATGTCGGCGTACACATCCATGAGGGGCACGCGACCCTCCATGGCCCGGCGAAACAGCGTACCGCTAATCAGCAGGCGGTTGATCTCATTGGTGCCTTCAAATATGCGGGAGATACGGGCGTCTCGGTAGGCGCCTTCGATCGGATACTCTTGCATGAACCCGTAGCCACCAAAGATCTGCACACCCTCGTCGACGGCGAAGGCTAAAACCTCGCTGCCGAACACTTTTGAGATGGATGCCTCGATCGCAAACTCTTCCAGACCAGCGGTCGGGCTCTCGGGCCGTGCATGCACCGACCCTTCCATAAGGCCGGCGGCGCGGTAGACCAGGCTCTCGGCCGCGTAGGCCTCGGCCGCGATGGCAGCCAATTTCTGGCGAATAAGGCCAAAGTCGCCGATCGGCTTCCCAAAGGCGCGGCGCTCCCTGGAATAGGGCGTGGCCAGCGCCAGCACATTTCGTCCACCTGAGGCGCCGCCGGCGCCAAGCTTGAGGCGCCCGACATTGAGAATGTTGAAGGCGATCTTGTGTCCCTTGCCGATCTCGCCAAGCACGTTCACGACAGGCACGCGTACGTTATCGAAATACACGGATCGCGTCGACGAGCCCTTGATGCCCATCTTCTTCTCCTCGGCGCCAAGGCTCACGCCCGGCCACGAGGATTCGACGATGAACGCGGTGAACTTGCTGTCGTCGATTTTGGCGAACACGATAAGCACGTCGGCGAACCCGGCATTGGAGATCCACTGCTTCCCGCCGTTTATCAGGTAGTGCGTCCCACCCGCATCGAGCGCTGCCCGGGTCTTGATGTTCATCGCATCAGACCCGGTGCCTGGCTCCGTGAGGCAATAGGCACTCACCAACTCTCCCGTCGCGAGGCCAGGAAGATACTTTGCCTTCTGCGCCTCATTGCCAAAATAGACGATGGGCAGCGAGCCGATGGTCGTTTGGGCGCCGACGGCGACGGAGAAGGACGCATCCGCGCTTAGCAGGTCGGCGAGCATCGTGCTGACGGTCAGGCCCGCCTCGAGTCCGCCATACGCCTCGGGCACGTCGGCCATCAGCAGGCCCAGCTCGCCTGCTTTCCCCAGTAGGGTCCGCAGAATATGCGCACCTTCCAGCTCCTCCTGGTGGGAGATGGCCTCTCTTCGCGGCCGGACCTCGGAATCCACGAATGCCCGCGCCGTCTGCGCGATGAGTCTCTGTTCTTCCGTCATGCGTTCGGGTGAGAACACGTCGGCTGAACCGGCGGGCGTGGTCAGGAATGCGCAGGTGATGCCGGTAGTTGGCTCGGCGACGCTCGTCATCGGATACCCCTCCATCAGCGGATCGGTCAATATAGCCTGGCTGTTTGTCGTACCCCGGTCATGTCCTCAAGTCGTAATGTACGCCGCTGGATCATTCCGATAGCGTGCATTGGTATCTCCTATCGGAATTCGATTCGTCCTGGCGCCTTGTACACGGCCACATGCTCGCGACAGGCGTGGTTGATGCCGGCGCGGGAATAGGCGAAGCGCGTGCGTACACTCCGGTCACGTGCAAGGAGAGCGGAGGACAGGGAGGAATGCTGAGTCACGAGATGGTCAAGCGCGTGCGGAACCGTCGCGGCCATTGGAGGCATGCCTCCCACATTCACTTTTTTGCGGCGTGGAAGTAGATCACCGGCCCGATTTTGTGCGGGTATTTCGTCGAGCTACGAGCCCAACCGTACGTCAAGTGTACTCCGAATAGGGTTTCGCCGCGACCGGACACAACGGCCACCAGCCCCTCAAATTTCGTGCAATGCGTTGACCGCAATCAGCGCCACTTCTGGCCGGCAGGAACCGCCACAACAAAAACTGCACATAAACAATCGAACCGTAAGGTCTGTGAGATGAGGATCGTCAAGGAATGAGTGAACGAGCACTGCAGTGTGTGGCTGTGGCTCAGGCTTGGTCGCTTGGGAGTGAGGGCCGTCAGGGCACTGCTACTACGCTGGTCCAGGCTGTGCGCACCGAACGACAGTCACGCTGCGCCGGTCGTATTGGGGGCGCCAAGCGGGATGCTGTAGAGCGAAGAATAACGCGGACCGCCCGGACCAAGCTGGCTGCGCATGAGCTGAATCTCGCCTGCCTCGAAACTGGGCAGCGTTGGCGGCGTAACCGCGGACCACTGGTGGCCAATTTCGGTACGCGCGGTGGGTGAGATGCCATCACGGACCCGTCCAAGGGTGAGATGCGCGCTGAAGTGGTCGTCTGCATCTGCCAGCCCGGCAGAGACTAGCTCCGCACGGATGGCTCGTTGTAATGTCTCGAGCTCCTCGGCGCCGGGTTCGACCCCAGCCCAGAGGACGCGCGGACGGCGCATGTCGGGGAAAGCGCCGATTCCGCGAATACCGACGGTAACCGGGGTGATGCCGCCGCTGGCCTGGCCAGCCAGGTCGCGGATCTGCTCAACCTTTGCCAATGGCCGATCCCCAAGGAACACCAGCGTCAGGTGCCATAACTCCGGTCGCACCCAGCGAACCTGCGGCAAGCTTGTTCGAAGCGGCGCAACCGCGGCATCCAGTGGGGCGCGTATATGGTCTGGGATCGAGACAGCAATAAATAGACGTACCTGGTCGGAAGCCCTCATTGTGCCAGTGTACCTACTCCGCGGAGAGCGAGAGCCAGGAGTCAATATTTGCCCGAGGACATCACCGCACCATGAATATGCCTCAGTGCCTACGTAACATCGGCGCTTTTTTGCCACTGCCAATTCCATTGTTGGGAGCTTGGAATGGCTTGACAATAGGGCTTGCTTATGGGGCAATATGGTTGTGTTCGCTTCAATTTCAATCGATTCCACGCGATCCGGGCCGGTGAGAAGCGCCAGTCACTGTGTCGTGTAAACGTCCCACGACTGATCCCAGATCTAAAGTGCTGGATGGTGATCGAAGACACACGGAAATGGAGCAGTGACTTGTATTCACTTCGTCGTCTAGTAGTTGGACTGCTCATCCTGGCGATTTGCGGTGCTTCGATGCCGTCTGCGGTTGCAATGGGTTTGCGGCATGCGAGCGACACCCGCCTTCCGAGTCCTCCTGAACTCTACGTCACTGATCACGTAGACGGTATGGCCCTCGCGGGTATAACTCTGTTCTGGAAGGTTACATGCGGAGGCGAATTCGCCGGCTCGCGCAGCTATTTGAAGCGCATAGGTTCTAACCATGTGGTCGGTGACAGTCAGCCATTGACCAGCATGTATGGTCCTGCGGCCTGCCAGCCCGATCGTGTGGCTTCTGCAAACCTCGCCATAGACATTGCGGATGTGTACTACATCACCGGAGATGGAAGCGTAGCGCGGATCTCTCGGTACGTTGGCGGCACAACGTCGCCAACGATCCTGACGACAGGGGCAGTGACGCATAACATAAGCGGTTTTCCAAGTTGCTGTTCGATCGCGGTGGATAACACGTATGTGTACTGGAATGACGGCAACATCGTCTACCGCGCAGGGAAGTCCGGTGGCCCTCGCCAACAGATCTACGTTGCGACACGCGCCGTGCGCGATCTTCGTGTTTATGGGAACGCCGATCTGTACCTGCTCGCCGGAAACACGCTCATCCAGCTTCAGCCAAATGCCGGCGCATATAGGGCTACACACGTAGCGGAAAATGCGTCTGCCTTCGCACTCGACGGCGCACGTGTCTATTGGTCATCCATCGTCGGTTCGTCCTTCGCAATCAAGTCGGCATTAGCGAGCGACCTGACAAGCCAGCATCTGCTCGCACTTGGTCACGGCGTCCGCGCGCCCGGCATCGACAACATGGCAGTCGACGCGGCCAACCTGTACTGGCACAGCACAGTCAACGTGTCTGGCGGGCCAATTTATCGGCTGTCGTTGAGTGCCGCGCCCGGTTCCGCTCCAGACGCGATCTCTACCTACCTACTGATGGGTAGTCCGCTGCTGACCGACGGCCTGCACCTGTTCTGGACGGATTACAACACCGGGATTTATCGGCTGGGGACCGGCGCGGGAATCACTGGGCCACCCGGGAACGTCATCATTACCGGAATCGAGGCGACACAATCCATACAAACAACGGACAATCGAATCCCGCTCATAGCGTACAAACGAACGGCGATCCGCGTCTACGAACAAAGCCACGAAGACTCCGGTGGACCCTGGAGCGGCGTTACCGCGCGCCTCACGGTCGACGGGAGCCCAATCTCGCACGTGCCAAGTATTAGCTACACCACGACAGTGCTGCCAACTGGGAGTGACCGTACGTCCTTGGACCACAGCTTCGTGTTTGAGCTTGACCCAGCAGAAACGGCGCCTGGCACGCGGAGCATACATGTGCAGCTTGTACCGCCGCCCGGACGTCCTATCACCGTGACGCCGGACAGCACTCGAACGATGGCTCTTGCCTTCGGTCCAAGCTCGCCTGTCATGAACTTTGGTTTTTATGGCGTTCGATATTCATATCGTAATCCAACGACGGCCGCACTACCTTTCTCCGATCTTGTGCAAGAGGCTCAGTTTACCTCGGCGCTGTTCCCGACTTCCCAAGTCTATGCGATGCACCTGCCGGGGGATCCGACTGCCGCGTTCGATTATCGTGACGGCGCAGGGTACCTAGATGCCAGAGCCTGGGGGGCCAGCCTGATCGATCACGCCTTCCCTGAAGGGAATCAGCGCATCGATATCCTCCAGCCGGAGCATCAGGAGGGCGGCTATTACGGCGCCGATTTCACCAGCGGGGCCGGCAACTTTGTGATTAACGAACAATATTTGATTCCGGATCCAGGACCGGTGATGGCCCATGAGCTGGGCCACTCATGGCTCGGCAGTGCCCATGTAATTAGCCCCGAACACGGCGCGTATCCGCCGCCTTTCTCGGATTTCCCCTATACGCATGCGTCCATCGGCCCGCAGGTGGGAGTAGATATCCAACCCGGTCCGACAGGCGCCAGCATTAGCCTATTGTCGGGCACGCCGCCGGGTGATCACACGCACGACTTTATGTCCTACGCCCATCCGGCGTGGGCCTCACCATATACGTATTGCAAGCTGATTCACATGATCTCGCAGGATCATCTCAACTGCTCTGCGGGCGCCAGCGTTGCGCAATTGATCACCGTACCGCGATTCAGGCAGCTCGGCGCGGCTGCGCCGATCACGCACGCTGCGCCGCTTCACGCTCAGTCGAGCAGGGCCGCGCAACCTGCCGATGCCCAACACACCCGCACGTATCTGTATGTGCTTGGACGGTTTAACAGAGACGGTACCGCGTCGTTCTATCCGTTCGACCAAGCGACCACCCAACAGAACCTGGCCAGCAAGCTGAAGGGGAATACCTACTCGCTTCAGCTTGTCGACAGCCATGGCAAGGTGTTGAGCACAGCCGGCTTCAATGCCCCAGCCGGCTCTGGACACCCAAAATACCTGGGACCGGACGTCTTCTCGATGTGGGTGCCGTTCAACAGTAGGACCTCCCGCATCGTATTACGCCGTGGCAATAAGGTGATCGTCCAGCGGTCGGTTAGCGCGCACAAACCGGTGGTCCGGTTGCTTACGCCGCGAGGCGGCGGGACCTTAAGTGGCCATCAGACCATCAAGTGGGTAGCTAGCGATGCCGACAATAACCCTCTGACCTACATCGTCGAATACAGCCGTGACGCCGGTAAGACCTGGACACCATTGAACGTCGGACTCACCGGCACTTCGCTGGCCGTCGACTTCGCAACCCTGCCGGGCTCGAACAGGGGCCTGATCCGTGTCCTGGCAACCGATGGCGTAAACACAGTCGAGGCGCGGTCGCAGGCTTTTGAGGTGCCGTTCCAGGCGGCGACTATCACTCTGCTAGCGCCGCGGAATGGCGCGACCTTCCAGCAGTACCAGCCCGTTGACGGCCAGGGCTACGCCATTAGCTGGGGCGATCGCCCGATCAGCGCGATCAAGCAGTACAGCTGGACTTCCGATCGTGATGGCTTTCTCGGCATTGGACCGTGGCTGAGCCGGACACTATCACCCGGCCGCCACAAGCTCACCTTGACAGTGGTCGACAATGCCGGCCGCCGTTCCTCCACATCGGTTCACATCGTGGTCCTCGGCGGAAAGCCGGCTGCGCAGTCCAGCCCGACGGCCACAGCTACCTATCCGCCCAAGTCTACGGCCACCAGCACGCCAAAGGTAACCGCGACGAGCACTCCGACCACCAGTGCCCAGGTAACGTCGGCAACGCCGACCGCTACCGGAGCGGCGACAAGCACTGCGACGGCTACTCCAACATCCACTGAGACCGTGAAACAACAGTCGACCTGCACCACCGGGGGTCAACCCACTGATACCTTCGACAACGGGTATGGGGCCGCTTGGAAACAGTCGTTACCAAGCAAGAGCATCTACTTCGTCCCGGCAGGTCCGGGCTGTCTCCGGCTGGTCGTGCCCAACGATGCGGTGTATGACGCGTGGACCAACGCCGATAACGCGCCCGAGATGTTGCGCAGCGACATGGGGAATGGCAGCTGGACCGCGACCGCCCGTCTCACAGTCTCGGGCAGTAGCGCCACCGGCGGTGGCTACCATACAGGGCTGTTGGTGCGCTTTGCACCTGCAGCGAACTCGTCGTCTCCGCCCTCGCAGATTTTCTGGGGCCTGTACCAGCCTTCTCCGTCCAGCTTGGTCGGTCTGCTACTGGAGCAGACCGGAACGCACGGACTGGCAACGATCGGGAACGCTCCCAACACCGTGACCCTGAGGACAACGTTCAAGACGGATGGACAGAAGCTGTGCCAGTACAGCTTTGCCTTCAAGGCGGATGGCGACGCGAACTTCACGGACACTGGGAAGCAAATCGATACTTGCCAGCCTGTAGCCGGGGTAGGCATCTTCACGAAGACGTTTAATGGGGCGCCACGCTCCGTCATTACCGATTTCGATTGGTTCGATCTGACAACTCCCTGAGGAAGCAGACAAGGGGTAAGTACAGCTCGAAGCTGCCCTTACCCCTTGTGGCTGGATTTGCCGATTTAGCTGACGGCCGGAGCCGCGGCCCTGCTACTCCGCGGAGAGGGCGAGCCAGTACTCCATCAGTGCGGCGAGCTGTGCCTGAGCGCTGCCGTGCTCGTCCGCGAGCCGGCGCACCTCTTCGTAGCGCTGCGCCTCGCTCTCCTGTTGCATGCTGCGCTCACACTCGGCGATCAGTGTTTCCATCTCACTAATCTGCGTCTCGAGCGTATTGATCCGCTGTGCACGCTTTCGCGCTTCCTTCTGGTTGACCTGCGTATCGGCTTTCGCAGCCTGCACCGCCTGCGCGCGAACGCCGGCCGCTGTCTCTTTCTCGGCCACTGCCTCCCGCTCTCGGTGCGTCAGGTACTCCCGATAGGTGCCGTTGAATACGACAAGCTGCCCGTCTCGAAGCTCCCAGATCTGCGTGGCTAATCGATCCACCAGGTAGCGATCGTGGGAAACGAGTAGCAACGTACCCTCGAAGCGCTCCAGTCCCTCCTGGAGCACCTCCTGGGCGGGAATGTCGAGGTGGTTCGTGGGCTCGTCGAGCAGCAGGAAGTTCGAGCCGTCGATCGCGAGTATGGCAAGCGCCAGACGCCCACGCTCGCCGCCGCTGAGCATGCTGACCTTCTTGTGCACATCCTCACCGCGGAATAGGTACTGGGCGAGATGGTTCCGGGCCTGGCCGATGGGCATGTTGCGGTGGTCCAGCAGCTCGTTCAGCACCGAGTTCTCTGGCTTAAGAGCATCATGGGCCTGAGCAAAATAGCCAATATGCAGACTGGCCCCGTGCTGGACTTCGCCCGCCAGCGGCTTGAGTTGCCCCAGGATGGTACGCAGAAACGTGGTCTTTCCTGAGCCGTTTGGACCGATGAGCGCCGCGCACTCTTGCCGGTGCAGCTCGACGCTATCGATGGTGAACAA
>JAQBPC010000259.1 GCA_028287725.1 Chloroflexota bacterium
TGCCGGGGTCGTCGTCAGTATCAATCATCGGCCGGTCTCGGTCATGGCCTTCACCGTCGCCGAGGGGAGAGTCGTCGCGATCGATGCGCTTGTCGACCCCGAACGACTCGGCGAGCTTGACCTGTCCACCTTCCTCCAGGACTAAGATCGAGGCCAGCCGCCCAATGTTCTGCCTGGCGCCTATTCGCCAAGGCAAGATATGGAACGCAATTCGAACACCGGCAGTCGGAGCGGACCGGAAATCCGCCGGGCGGGCTGGAGTACCCAGCCCGCCCGGCCTAGCGTGCACCTACCGGCAAGTGTCGACCAGAGGTCGCCGCCGGACAGCTGTCAGGCGGCGACCCATTTCACTCAACTCCACGTCGCGCCGGCCGGCTCCTTGATCGTGACGTTGATTCGGTTGAAGAAGTTTGTCATGGCAAACATGAGGATGATTGCCGCAAGCTGCGGCTCGTCGTAGTGCTCGGCGGCGGCTTCCCAGACCGGGTCCGGCACTTGATCACTGCGGTCGCTGAGTCGCGTGGCTGCCTCGGCCAGGGCGAGCGCTGCGCGTTCGGCGTCGGTGAAGAAAGGCGATTCATACCACGCCGCCAGAGAGAACAGCCGTTCGTCGGTCTCCCCTGCCTTCTTTGCGCTTGCAACGCCACCGTAGACGCACACACTGCAGCCGTTGATCTGGCTGGCGCGCAGGTGCACGAGCTCGAGTGTCCGCTGAGGCACGCCTCCCTTGCTTATGGCCTTGTTCAGGCTCTGCACTGCGCCCATCACTTCTGGAAGGACCAGCCCTGGGTTTTTCATCCGTGCTTGCATGATCTGTTCTCCTTTGTGGTTGCCCGACCACGGCTTGTTTTGATTGGTCACTACTATGACGGATGAAGTCGACCAGACGTATCACGGGCGGCGAGCAGCATCTTCGCCGGCGAGATGCCAAACTGAGTTCTTCACGCCGCGGACACACTTGGGTGCATGCCTGACGTTCCTGGGAATGGTTGTTGCCGCTGACTATGCCTCCCGTCAACCAACCACAGTCTGCCAGCGCAGAGACAGACACGGCATGGTTGAGGAGCAAACAGTACCGCTGGCACGGAATAAGGGGGGCTGGTTAGGAGTTGCCCGCATTTGTAGCCGTGGGGGCCTAGCGGGGCGCTACTGGCGCCGAGCCGCGCCAGTCCGCGAGATAGCGTGGAGGATGCACGAGTTAGGGCTGTCGGTCGCCCGTACGCGCCCGATCGAGGGCACGTTGCTGGTCTTCCCAGCGCTGCTGAAGTTCCAGCCTGAAAGCCACGCGCGCTTCATCGCGCAGCGCGGGGCGAAGCTCCGGAGGATAGGTCTGGATGACCAGTTCCACCTCCTGCATGAGGCGCTCAAACTCCTCGACGAATTGTTGATCCAATGACATGACCGCTCGACGTTTCTTACTTTCCCCTGTCCAGTTGGCCCTCATGATAGCACGTGGGCGGGTAAGAACAGCGACGCAGATATGCGTATTGGCCTACCAGTAAGGCTAGGGCAAGCCAGAACGCCACAGCAATGTCGGGCACGAATATTGAGTTGTCTATCAGGCCGTGCGCTAGCGTCGCCACGATAATGGCGATGCAGGAGACAGTGACGGCCTGTTGCGCCATAGAAGAGCGGACACGAAGCAGTGCTCGTGCACGGTGGCTGACGGCCACCAGGCTGATACCCATGCCGATCAGGCCGAAGAGACCCGTGCTTAGCCAAAGGTCAAGCACCACATTATGCGGATGTGAAAGGCAAGGCTCGGGCCATGCCTGAGCCAGCATGTAGTGTGTCGGCGCAACTCTCACGCCAGGAGGAAGGCAGCTTACCGCCTGGGCATGTACGTGGTCGATGCCCGTGACTGGGTTGAAATAATAGGCGAGAAAATTGTCTGGGCCTATACCCCAAAGCGGGTGATCGCGCAGCATCTGGAGAGCGCTCTGCCACACGTACGTGCGGGTGACCGTGCTCAGCCCATGGTGAAACTTCCATAGCACGGCAGCAGTGCCGGCAAGTACCAGCAGCAGGCCAAGGTAGGCCAGCGGCCGGCTTAGTGGGCTGCGCCGATACCACAGGAGCACGACGGTAAGACTCACGGCAGCAGCGGTGATCATGCCGCCGCGAGACCCGGTGAGGATGAGGACCATTGCCAGGAGTGAGATAGCGAGGAAAACCGGATAATAGGCATGGCGCATTCCCCGTATCGATCGGCTAACTCCGGTATGCCAGGCAAGGCCAAGCACCACGGCGACCGGGAGGGCACGGTCAAGCAATAGGGCGAGGTTATCGGGACTCCCGTAAACGGCCGCGACGAGATGGGCATGCTGCCCAGCGCCAACGGCGTAGCCAACAAGGCTCGACGGATTGAACAGATACTGTCCAAGTCCAATTGCCGCAACACAGAGGCCGGAGGCGACGAGGGCAGCCAGGGTTCGCAGCATTGACCAGCTGTCACGCACGAGGCATATGACCAGAATGGCATAGGCAATTGGTTCTACAATGACCAGGCGGCACGCGGCGAGAGCCAAATGACGATCCCAGGCAAACAACGTCGCAAACGAGGCTGACACGAGAAACAGGGTGATGCCGGCTAGCAGTCCTCTTGAGCCCAGGACATGCTGGAGCGCTTCGGCTGTATGCTGTTTCCGACCCTGAATTAGAGCTAAACGCGCCCCGCCCACGACGACGCAGAGCACGATTGCGGTCTCGCCTAACGAAAACTCCGGGTGGGGATGGCCCAAGTGCTTGGGGAGCATGAAAAAGGGCATGGCGAGCGGGACAAGGCTCACGGC
>JAQBPC010000285.1 GCA_028287725.1 Chloroflexota bacterium
TTCACGATCGACGAGCTGGCCGAGATGATCTTTGCCGACCTGGGCTTGCCGAACCTCAAGGAGAAAGGGCAGCAAGAGATAATGTCCGAGCGGATTCGCTTCAACGATGTTCGCCAGGTGTGCATTCTGCCAAACCTCGACAAGAAGCGGTCGATCCTGCAGTCAATGTAACGCCAGGCCATGATTCGCGGGACAGCGCAGATCGTCGGCGAAAACACCGACACGACCGAAGGCACTGGCAAGGCGCCCGGCGGCGGTCTGCGGATTAAGAAGGATGATCTTCGCTACCGCACCTGGGACATCACGCATGAGCTGCAGCATAATGCCGTGGTGATCGCCATGCGCGACGTATCCGGCAGTATGGGTGAATTCGAGAAGTATATCTCGCGCGCATTCTACTTTTGGATGGTGAGGTTCCTGAGAACCAAATATGCCAGTGTGCAGATCGTGTTCATCACGCATCACACCGAGGCAAAGGAAGTCGATGAGCAGACCTTCTTTGACCTGGGAGAGAGCGGCGGTACCCGTGTCTCGTCGGCATACCAGCTGTGTAGTGAGATCATCGACCAGCGCTATCCTGCGGATCGTTGGAACATCTACCCGTTCCACTTCAGTGATGGCGACAACTGGGGAGACGATGATAACAGTCGTTGCGTCAAGCTGGTTCGCCATATCCTCGAGCGGTGCAATCTCTTCGGATACGGCGAGATAAAAGAAGAGGTGTATAGCCGATGGGCTACGAGCAGCCTGATGAGCGCGTTCGCTGAAATCAACGCGCCGGAATTCGTAGCGATCACGATTAAGAGCAAGGAAGATGTCTATCCTGCTCTCAGAAAGTTCTTCGCACAGCCCGTGGCCGCAAGCGCCGCGTCATAGCCGGCTGTCCTCGCTCCGCGCTTGCCGTGTGCGGCATGCGGCCTATCGGTCGCGGCAAGCGCGCGCCAGCGGTCCGTATCGTGACCTGGAGAGGCAATGTCAATGATCATAGACCGCGACCCCGAACATACCATGCAGGAAGTCTGGGACGTCGCAAAGTCATTCGGACTAGACCCGTTTCCGACACACTTCGAGATCGTGCCTGCTTCGATTGTGTACGAATTCGGCGCCTACGGCATCCCCGGGCGCTTTAGCCATTGGACCCATGGCAAGGCTTTCTATCACATGAAAACCATGTACGACTATGGGCTATCAAAGATCTATGAGCTTGTGATTAACGCAAACCCGTCACAAGCATTCCTGCTCGACACAAACGATGCGCTTGAAAACAAGATGGTGATGGCGCACGTCCTCGGCCACACCGATTTCTTCAAGAACAACCTCTACTTTGCTCATACCAATCGAAAGATGCCGGAGTCCGTTGGCGTGCACGCGGATCGCATTGCGCGCTATGAGTTTGAGCATGGTCTGCTCGCCATCGAGCACTTTCTCGACGCGGCACTGTCGCTTAAGGAGCATGTGGCCAGGAAACCTGATAACGCGCCAGTAACTACGTCTGCACGACCGGATGAGCACAACGGATCGAACGGCGGAACCATATACGAGGACGTGCTCAGCCTTGGCGACCCGCGACCGGCGGAGAGCTCACCGGACCGGGCGAAGCACATCCCGGAGCGGCCAGAGCACGACCTGCTCTATTTTCTGATTAACTATGCACGCGATCTGGAAGACTGGCAGCGTGATGTGCTTGCCATCGTTCGCGAGGAAATGCTGTACTTCCTTCCCAACATGCAGACAAAAATCATCAATGAGGGATGGGCCAGTCTCTGGCACTACCGCATCATGGAGGCCCTCGAACTGCCGGCCTCGGAATATGCATCGTTTTCTCGCATGCACTCCGGTGTCGTGTCTCCAGGCGGCAGGATGCGCATCAATCCCTACTTCCTGGGCTTCAAGGTACTCGAGGACATCGAGCGGCGTTGGGATAAACCGACAATCGAGGAACAAGAACGGCTCGGTCGAGTGCCCGGTCAGGGTAGGGCGAAGCTGTTCGAGGTGCGAGAGACCGAGAGCGACCAGACGCTGCTACGAAAGTACCTGACGGAAGACCTGATCCGGGATCTCGATCTCTATACCTACAAGCTTGTCGACGACGAGTGGCAGGTGGCGGATACTGACTGGCGGGTGGTGCGCGATTCACTGGTTGCAGGTCTCGACAACTTCGGGTTACCGGTTATCGTGGTCGAAGACGGCGACTACCGGAACAACCGTGAGCTCTACCTGGTGCACCGCTTCGAAGGCACGGACCTTGATATCCGCTACGCGGAGAAGACGCTGCAACATACGTATCTTATTTGGAATCGGTCCGTTCACCTGGAAACAGTCATTGATGGTCGCAAGGTTCGCTTGAGTTACGACGGACGGAGGAACAGCAAAACGGTCATCTAAGGCCTTTGTGTCATCGTGTTGCCCAGAGCCGAAGGTCTACGGGATGACCGAAATCGTATTGGGCGGTCCGTCGTGAAGTCTGCCGATGACCGAGCCCTGCACGCCCCGCTGAAGCAGTGCCGCCAATAACCTGGCGGCGGAGGCTTCCGGCACGGCGATCAGCAAACCCCCGCTGGTTTGGGCATCAGCCAGAACCAAGCGAAGCGGCTCGGAGATTGAAGGATCCCAGGCGAGCCGGCCTTCGAGCCTTTCGAGGTTTCGGCGGGTTCCTCCGGGCACCACGTCCTGACCGGCGAGTTCCAGGACTCCCTCAAGGATTGGGACTGATCCGGCCGACACCGTTGCAGCGATACCGCTGCCTGCCGTCATTTCAGCAAGGTGTCCGAGCAGGCCAAACCCTGTGATGTCCGTTGCCGCATTGGCCCCGACTTCGAGCATGGCTTCCGACGCGGCGCGATTGAGGGTTGCCATGAGTGCGGTAACCGTATCGCGCAGCTGGTCCGTGGCCACGCCGCGCTTTATCGCCGTGGTGGCAATGCCCGAGCCGAGTGGCTTCGTGAGCACCAGCACGTCACCCGGCCTGCCGCCGGCGTTGACGATAATATGCCGCGGATCGATGAGTCCGGTTACCGCGAGTCCAAACTTCGGCTCGTCGTCGTCAACCGTATGACCGCCGACTATTGTCGCCCCGGCTTCGCGCACCTTATCCGCGCCACCGCGCAGAATCTCGGCCAGGACATCCAGGGGGAGCGTACTCGCCGGAAAGCCGACGATATTTAGCGCTGTGAGCGGCTTGCCGCCCATGGCGTAGATATCGGAGAGCGCGTTGGCCGCCGCGATCGCACCGAACCAGTAGGGGTCGTCGACGACGGGCGTGAAGAAGTCGACCGTCTGCACGAGCGCCAGCTCAGCAGACAGCCGGTACACCCCGGCATCGTCGGCAGTATTGATGCCGACGAGCAGGTTTGGGTCTATTGCCGGCGGAAGATGGCGCAACACGTACGCCAGGTCAGTCGCGCTGACTTTGCTGGCTCAACCCGCGCCGCGCGCGAGTGACGTCAGCCGCACCGGCTCGTCCACGCAAATCCTCCTTGGATTATGACAGAGCCAGATTTGTAGGTCATACTGGCTATCGATCAGCATAGCATAGGCCTCTCGTGCGGCAATGCACCGATACTATTAGTCAGAGTCCAGGGTCGACAATCTAATGTGTTGGCCGCATGGAAACTGCGGTACTACTCTCACAGGCAGCGTAGAAGAGCCGGCGGTTCGTTCTCGCATAGAGCCGACCGGAATGCGGTATTAATAGTATTGACATGTCAATAGTTTAGGATTAAACTGTTGGCAGCACCTTGGGTTTAGGAGTAAACGAAGTGGAGGACTACACAGCAGTCAGCAAACGATCCAGCCGGCTAGCTCTACCCGTGCTTGCCTGGTTTCGTTTGACCCATGTGTTTCAAAAGGTTGATCAGCTTTCGGCTGAGCATCTTCGTGGCTGGGGTTTGAGCGTCGCTCAGTTCGATATGCTCGCACAAGTTGGAGCGGCCGAAGGTGCCACGCAACAACAAGTTGCGGAAGCGCTGCTGGTAACAAAGGGAAACATTTGCCAGCT
>JAQBPC010000300.1 GCA_028287725.1 Chloroflexota bacterium
TCCTTGGACAGCTTGCGCAGGTCATCCCATGTCTTGGGGAACTTGTCTCGACTGGTAGGAATGCCTTTCTTCTGGAAAAGCTCCTCGTTGAAGAACAAACCAACCGAGCCGGCGGTTGCCGGCAGGCCCCAGGTATGGCCGCCAAACTGGCAACTGGCTAGCGCCGCGGACGGCCAGTCTTTCGCCGCCGAGCCACTGGACGTTGGCATGTATTTGTCGATCGGCTCGACCGCGCCCTGTACGCCGAAGCCTACGGGACTGTCCCAAACCACCGTGACATCCGGAGGATTGCCTGCCGCGATGCTGGCCAGCAGCGGCAGCTTATAATCACTCTTACCGGTATATTTGGTGACTCTTGCAAAGCTGACGCCGGAATGCAGCTTCGAATAGCTGTCCACGATCGTCTGCATGGCCTGAACGTAGGAGCTGGAACCACCCGGCAGCGTGAAGTTTAGCTTGACCGAGCTATCCGCGTGCGCGGCCAGTGCGGAAAGTGGTGTCCGTGTCGCCAGCGCGCCGGCCGCCGCCAGGGCGCCAGTTTGATAGAGGAAGCGTCGACGAGACAACGGCCCTTGTGACATCTATCGATCTCCTTGGCTTTGGGGAGGCCATAATTCCTAACAACACGATAGGCTCATCCGCGGCCGCAATGCGCCGCGCGGCAATCCTGCCTTCGGCTCAGTCACCTCCCTCCGCATCTACCAATTGCTGGTGGCAGAAGGCAATTGCCTCCGGCACCAGCTCCTCCGCCAGGTGCTCGACGATCAGTGCGCCGTCGAAGCCCGCGGCCAGCATAGCTTTGAACACAGCACCCGAATCGAGGGCCCCCCAGCCCAACGGCAGCCACTTCGCCTTACCGTCCACGTAGCGAACGTCGTCGGCGTGGGCGAGGGCGATCCGGTCCTGCAAAAGGGCCAGCGCTTCTTGCGTGATGGCTTTGTTATCCGGAAGCGTTTCTGGGGTCACCAATCCCGCGGCGTCGAATACGAACGCGAGCGCCGGTGAGCTGATCGCGTCGGCCAGCCGCCGGGCCTTCACGGCCGAGCTGAGCACGGTGTTGACATATGGCTCATAGGCAAGCACCACACCCGCGCGCTCGCAGAGCTGTGCCAGATGCCCGCTCAAGTCGAGCAGCTCCGCCCATGCCTCCGGCGTATGATTCTGGGGATGATCGGTCCACGAGCCGTCCGGATTGTAGGACCCTGTCTCGGTCACAATAACCGTCGTGCCGAACTCCGGTGTGATTTGGATGAGGTGTTCGAGGTGCTTGCGGTTTGCCTGCCTTTGTTCCAGCTGAGCGTCGAACAGATTCGTGTATGCCGCCAGAGCCGCCACCTCAATGCCCACAGCCTCATAGGCCCGGCGTACCCGAGCGCGATCGGCCGACCAGCCTTCGACATCCAGACCCGGCCACTCAAGCCGCAGTTGCACCGCTTCCACACCCGCAGCGCGTGAGCGCTCAGCCACCTCTTCAGGTGAGTTGCCGGAGATGGTATTCGAGAAAATCCCCACTCTCATTCGTTGACCGCCGTCGCGCTAGTCATGGCATCCTCGGGCTCCAAGACCGGCCAGGGGAAGGTCGAGTGCAGCGCCACGCGTCGCCCGGTCGCGGCCGATTCAAGGGCGCCAAGCATCACCTCAAGCGTGTGGTAGGCATGTTCGGCCGTCATTGCGGATCGCTCGCCCAAGGCCAGGGAGCGGGCGAGCGCGGAGCCGCCATTCTTCCACGTGTAGCCATGCTGGTCGACCGCGCGTGTCTCCCAGTTGTCCGATGTCTCGGTACACAGCTCGATACCATGCGGCTCCCAATCGTAGCCCAGCCAGTTGATCGCGCCACTCGTGCCCAATAACTCGATCGTGGCACGGTCGTCGTATCCCGCGCCGCCTTTGGCGCGCCTGGGATAGACAAAACCCGTCTGAATCACGGCCTGCACACCGTCACCGAAGTCGAGGAGGAGCGTCGTGTTATCATCGGCCTCCACCGAGAATTCTTCCCCGTGCAGGGTGCGCCTGGGTACGGCGATTCCGGAAAGGGCAACGACGCCGACCGCCGGTCCAAGCAGGCCGGTCAAGGTGACGACGTTGTAGACGCCGAGATCGAACAATGCGCCGCCGCCCGATTTGTAGAACCAGGGCTCATGCGGCCCGGAGTGGCCGTAGCGCCCACGTGCGGCGCAGACCTTACCAATCTCACCCGAGGCGATGGCCGCGGCGGCCGCACGAAACGTGGGGCTTAGCACGGCGTTGGGAGCGGCGGTCACGACAAGGCCACGCCGCGCGGCTTCCTCAAGCAGCGCATCGGCTTCATGAAGATTGACAGCCAGGGGCTTCTCGTTCAGCACGTGGCGACCGGCCCGAAGGGCCTTCAAGGCAATGGGTCCGTGCTCGCGCATGGGCGTCAGATTGCAGAGCAGCTCAAAGTCCGCGCCTGCCAGCATCGCGTCGATATCCGTGTAGTATTGCCGTACGCCATTATTCCCGGCTACACTTACCGCTCGCGACTCGTCGGTGTCGCAAACTGCAACCAATTCGACATACGGGCTTGCCGCCAGGTCCGGCAGATAGTGGCGTGCGGAGACACTGCCACATCCTGCCACCCCCACTCGGATCCGCGCCACTCGTTGCTCCTGTTCCGCGTCTACACGCCGAATAGTTATTCTTTGTTATAACGATGGTCAATGATGTGCGCACTATACAGCGTTGGGCCCTGCCCGTCAACGGGCTCATGGAGATAGCCTACGAGGTCGATCACCTTCCCAAATGAGCCAAGCAAGGAGAACTCTTGCGGCCCGATGCGCCCCAAATCGCAGGCACGAGCCCGCCCAAAAATGCCTGAAAACAGCTTCCCCTGCCGGGCGGAAGCAGCTTATTGACCGACCAAATTGGCCATGTTATAACAAGCTTGCACAGCGTCGTAACATGGCCTGCC
>JAQBPC010000326.1 GCA_028287725.1 Chloroflexota bacterium
CTCACGAGCCGTTTGAAAGAGCGTCCTGGTGACTTCCGCCGCAACGGGACTTCCCTCGAGCTGGAAGATAGCGGTCTCGACGGGGTACGGCTTCCCGTACTTGCGTCGCAGCTCGTCACGCAGGCGCCCCGAGCCGAAGCAGTGCACCCGCGTCGCTCGCCTGCGCGCCAGCGCCAACAGCGGGGCGATAGCGTGCGTGGCGTAATGCATCGGCGGCAGGCCTTCCCAGTACGCGGGCCAGTTCTCCATGTCCTGGTAGTGCGCGCCGCGCAGGAACTGGATCTCGCCCAGCTCTCCACGCTCCGCCAGATCCTGTGCATAGAGAAACGCGCGGGTATAGACCGCTGTCTCCATCATCATGTAGTTCTTGCCTGAGCGGCGTTGCGCCGACACGACGCGCCGGAGATCGTCGATGCTCAGGGCCATGGGCACCGTGCAGGCACAGTGCGCACCGGCCTCGAGGACGGCGATCGATTGATTGGCGTGTAGGGGAATCGGCGTCACCAGGTGTATGGCGTCGAAACCCGCGCCTAGCACCGCTACCAGGTCGGCAAACCGGGCCGAGACCCCGTACCGATCGCCGATCGCCGACAACACTCGTTGATCTGCGTCGCAAATACCTACCTCGCCGACGTCAGGATGCGCCATGTAGATTGGCACGAACTCCGCGCCGAAACCCAGGCCGACTACCGCGATCCGAAGGCTGTGTTCCATAGGCTCACTCGTCTCCAATGCACTGTCGCGAAGCTTCGATTCCTTAGAGGTCCACGACGACAACCGCGCTTCTCGCGCCAGTACGCACGTAGGTGAAATGGTCGCCGTCGTGCCAGTAGCACGGTCCCGGCTGTGCCCTGTCCCCTCGCTCGGGCAGCGCACCCACGCCCTCTATGGACACACGGCTCGGCGGCTCCGAGCGTAGCTGCAAGATGTAGGTCCGGTTAGCGGGGATCACGGCGTGATCCCCGGTCGCCTCGCCGACCCGCACGACAACCTGGCCGCTGTCTGCCCTGCACTCGATCGGCGTGATCGCGTAGCCGCCCCGTTGATAGGCGTTTGTGCGGCCATCATCCTCGTATAACTCGTATCGAGATTGCCCTTCAGGATAGATAAGCAAGGTGATCTCGTCCCACGGGCGTTCGCCGTCGAACTGCGCTGGCGGCGCCAACGGTAGGATGGCGCCGCCACGCGCGAACAGCGGCAGGCGATCCAGGGGCGCGTCGACTGTCAGGCCCGCGGGTCCTTCGTGTCGCTGCTGGGTCCAGAAGTCATACCAAACGCCCCGCGGCAGGTACACCGGCCAGGCGGTAGCGCCCTGCCGCGTGACCGGGGCCACCAGCAAGTCGTCACCCCACAGGTACTCAGAGCCCAGCTCCCACACCGCCGGGTCGCCGGTATACTGCAGGACCAGCGGGCGCATTGGCGGCAGGCCCATCGTATGGGCCTGCCAGGCCAGGGTGTAGGTATAGGGGAGGAGGCGGTAACGCAGCTCCACGTAACGACGGCAAATCGACTCGACCTCCGGCCCATGCGCCCAGGGCAGATGTTCGCGCCAGACGAAGCCGTGGGCACGGAACCCCGCACAGAAGGCGCCGAACTGGAACCATCGTGCGTAAAGCTCGCCGCTTTCGGGCTGGGGGTGAAAGAAGCCGCCGATGTCCGTGCCCCAGTAGGGGATACCCGATAGCCCCGTGTTGAGGCCCAGCGGAACCTGCGCCTCGAGCGTCGCGAAGCTGTTGTTGATGTCGCCCGACCAGCAACCGGCGCCATACCGCTGCATGCCCGCGGCGCCCGAACGGCACAGCATGTAGGGACGAAGCTCCGGCCGGTCGCGTGCCTCACCCTCCGCGAAGCCCTGATGCCGCAGCCGATCGTAGATATTGTGCAGCACCAGCCCGTCGCCACCACTCAGGGTTGCCGCGGAGGATGGCCCCTCGCCTCCGTCCAGCCACCAGCCTGCCACGCCCAGCTTCGTGAGGTCGTGATGCCGTGCCCACCACCAGGCGCGCGCCTCGGCCTTGGAAAAGTCGATATACCGCTGTCCCTCGTAGAAGTTCGTGTTGGGGTGCGTGGCCGGCACAACTCGCTCGTAGCCCTCGTCCAGCAGATACCCCAGCTCGCGTGCCTCGGCAAACAGCGGAGAGTGCTCGTGCAGCACAGGATATTCGTGCGTCACCAGGTGGAAGCCCTGCTCGCCCAGTTCTTCGAGCAGCGCGGTAGGCTCGGGGATCAACGTCGGCTGGAACTCCAGGTGGCCCACGCCGCGATTCCAGCCGAGCGCGTCGCCATAGCTGGAGAGCAGGACGATCGCGTCGCAAGGGATGCGCCGCTCGCGTAGCTGCCGCGGCAGTCCCCGGAGCTCGGCCGAGCCCTCGAAGTGCCGGGTGGATTGGAGGAAGCCGAGCGACCAGCGCGGCGGCATGGGCGCCCGCCCCAGCAGATTGGCAACCTCGGCCAGGACGCCCCGCATGTCGCCGCCGTACAGGAAGTACCAGTCGAGCGGCCCATGCTCGGAACGATAGACGATCTGCGTGTCGCCATCCGAGCGGCCCACGACCAGCTGCGCGTCCGCCGAATTGTCGAAGAATAACCCGTAGCCGCGTGTCGAGAGCAGCAGCGGCACGCCGATGTCGGCGCCCGGGCCATGCACGAAGTGGCTATTCCAGAGCTGGCGCGCCGTATCAGTGCGTTCAAATCCGTGGCCACCCTCGCCAAGTCCATAAAAATGCTGCTCGTCCGTCCAGGTGAACCGCGCCGTGGTGCGACGGCGCTCCGCCCCGCCGGGCTGCCGGCGCACGGTTTCGCGGGTCACCCCTTCGTCTTGCGGAGCGCGGAGCGCGACGGTGCCGGACCCGTCCTCGAATACCAGGTTCAGGGGGTCAAGCTCGATTCTCACGACGAGCGCGCCCGTCGATAGCACCGTGGCATTCCCCGCTCGCACATCGTAACCGGCACCAGGCCAGCCATCCGGCGGCGTGGCCACATAGGACGGGCCGGCGTCGGAGTCGTCCGCCAGGAGCCGCACCCGGACGATGCGCTCGGTACAGATCGTGACCTGGAGCTGCCCGAGCGTCGAGGCGAGCGTCAATACGGAACCGCCGCGTTCCGGCATGCCGGCTCCGGGTTTGAACTCGCTCACCTACGACTCTTTGGCACAGATCCGAGCACTGTCGCCGAGCTCATCCTTGTTCGACCGGGAAGTACACCGTGTACCGCTCGTCGCGGATCTCGTGCAACGGCAGGAAACGCACGTTGCTCGCCTGGTTGACCGTCCGGTAGCCCGGCTCCCAAAACCCCCATTCCCGCTCGTTGTGCGGCGTCAGCATGGTGCCGGCCGCTGTGGGGTCGCCCCGCAAGGTTGGCTCATTGTCGGTCAGCCCGGCGAGCACCACCGGCCCATCCATGAAGGCGACGACGTCTGACCTGTCCGGCAACGGCTCGGTTGTCAGGGCTTTTGGCAGCACCACCGTGACGCGGTCCTCGTGCCAGGTACGCGTGATGGCATGGAGGCTGGATGGGGTGAACGGGCCGGTCTCGGGCCTGCCGTTCACGGCGATCGCCGGCTCGCCGGCAAGCCACCAGGGCAGGCGTATTTTGAGGGTAAAGTCGACGGGTTTCGCGCACGAGATCGTGAGATCGAACGCAAGCGACCCTGGCCGCGCCGCCTCGCCAAGCTGAGGATTGACGGCCAGTGCCACCCGCACGTCCACGTCGTCGTGCCGCCAGGTCAGCTCGCTGGGCACATACTGGCTGAGTACCAGTCCCGCGTCATCCTCGAAATAGATGCTCCGCTCATTGACGGTGTGGGCCTCTACCAGGGTGCCGTGGCAACACCAGAAGTCCTCGGTGGGCGTGCCCCAGCTCTTCGCCGTCCCCGCCTGAAGCGGCAGCCAGTAGGCGATCATCCCCGTGTCCGGGTGCTGTTGGGCCAGGATACCGTTGTAGAGATTACGCTCCCAGTAGTCGGCGTAGCTGATATCGCCGGTCCAGCGCATCAGCCAGTCCGCAAGGCGCATCATGTTGTAGACGGTGCAGTGCTCCTGGGTCTTCTCGCCCAGCCGCGCGGACAGTGCGCCCGGCGCCGACCAGATCTCGCCGTTCGTCTGCCCACCGGTGGCGTAGTAGCCGCGGGTGGTAACGGCGGATCGCCAGTAGGCCTCCACGATCTCTCGCCAGCGCGTCTCCCCGGTCACCTCCCAGGCTCGGGCGGCGCCATGCACCTCGGGGATGGTGGTATTGGCATGCATGTTGGTGAGTGGATCCTGGCCGGCCAGCAGCCGATCGAACAAGCGAGGCCGGTCATAGCGCTCCATGAGCTCCCGGTGCTCGGCCTTGCCGGTCACGCCGTACAGATTTGCCCAGACCTCCAGCATGCCGCCGGTCTCCACGTCCAGGATGTCGTCCATCTGGCGCCGATTGAACTGACCGGTCCAGCGGTGAAACCAGGTGGCCCAGTTTGCCATGATCGCCAGCGCCTGCTCATTGCCGGTCAGGGCATACATTTCGAAGAGACCCATCAGCGTCTTGTGGAGGGTGTAGTGCGGCGCCCAGACCTGCTTCCCGCGCACCACCCAATCCAGGTACTGCGTGGGGATAGACCCGAGCCACTCGCCGCCGTTTTCGCGCTGGCAGCGCGCCAGCTCGGCGATGATGTGGTCGGCCTTGCCCTTGATCTCCAGGTCGCCAGTCTCGGCATAGCGCTTGGCCGCGGCGGACAACCAGTGCCCGAGGAAGTGTCCTCGAAGCTGACAGGTGGGTGACTCCCAGCCCCAGTGGCACTCGTGGGGCTTGAGGCGCGGGCCCCATAAACCCGCTTCCATGTAATGGTTCTGCAGCAGGTTCTCACTCTTCAGGCTCAACATGTAGGCGCGATTCAGATCGGCGCGCCGCTGCAGCATACCCGGCTTGAGGTGCACGGTGCCGTGTGGCAGGGGCCGAAAGGCATCCTGTTCCAACGCTTGCTTTCCTTTCCTTATAGATAGGTGCTCAGCCTTTGAGGGACCCTGCCGTCAGCCCCTGGACAATGCCCCGCTGGAAGATCAGCACGAGCGCGATGATCGGGAGCGAGACGACCTCCGCGGCGGCGGAGATCTCGCCCCAGGGCAGGTTGTGCAAGCCGCCGAAGTAATAGATGGAGACGGGAACCGTCTGCATGCTCGGTTGGTCGATGAAGGTATAGGCGAACAGGAACTCGTTCCAGGCGCCAATGAAGATCAGCAGCCCCGCCGTGACCAGGGCGGGCATCGACAGCGGCAGAATCACGCGTATGAGAGACTGCAGCGGCGTGCAACCGTCCACCTCGGCTTGTTCCGAGAGCTCAGGCGGGATATCGCGGAAGAAGCTGGTCAGCACCCAGATGGCGAACGGCAGGGAAAACGCGCAATAGGGGAGGATCAGCGCCCAATAGGTATTGGTGAGGTGCGCGTCGCGCAGGAAGATGAAGAGCGCTGCCACCAGGGCGATACCGGGGAACGTCACCATCACGATGACCAGCACCAGGATGGTGCGCTTGGCCGGCAATGGCAGCCGTGCCAGAGCATATGCCGAAAATGTGCCGATGAGCAGCGACAGCAGCGTGGCAGCGGTGGACACGATCACGCTGTTGAGGATGTTCTGCGCAAAGCTCACCGGGCCGTTGAACACATTGTAGTAGTGGCTCAAATCGAAATGTGTGGGAAACCACTGAATAGGTGTCGTGCCCAGCTCATTCTCGGGCCGAAACGATGTGACGGTCTGCCAATACAAGGGAAAGAGAAAGAAGAACAGAAAGAACAGATTGAGCACCCAGAGCAGCGTTCGCCGCGCGATCCAGGCTCCGTTGTAGCGTCTGCGTGTGGGCGGCATCTGCGCGCCGCCGGCGCGCTGCCCGGCAACCATGGCCATCTCGCTTCTCCCTCTAGAATTCTTCGATAGTCAGCTGGCGAGCGAATATCGCGGCGATGAAGAAACAGATGACCGCGAGGATAACGGCCATCGCGCTGCCCCGCCCGAAGTTCACATAGGAGAACAGCGTGCGGTACGCGTGCAGCGACAAAAGCTCTGTGTCGGTGCCCGGACCGCCCTGCGTCAAGGTGAAGGGCAGGTCGAAGGTCTGGAACGCGGTGATGGTCCGGAAGAGCAGCGCGATGACGATGCTGCCCCGCAGCAGCGGCAGCGTGATGTGGCGGAAGCGATCGAGGACGCCTGCGCCGTCCACGCGCGCGGACTCATACAACTCGGCGGGAATAATCTGCAGGCCGGCCAGCAGGAGCAAGGCGATGAATGGCGTATTCTTCCACACGTCGGCCAGAATCACCGCCGGCATGGCCCAGGTGTCGCTGCTCAGAAAATCGATCGCCCCACTGTAGATGTGCAGGCTGTTAAGCAGGCCATTGAACGCTCCGACGCTCGGGCTATACATCCAGCCGAACATGCGCGCGGAGATAACCGCGGGGATGGCCCAGGGGACGAGCATCGCCGCGCGCATCAGGCCGCGCCCGCGGAACGCTTCGTTGACCACCAGCGCGACCACCAGACCAAGCAGCAGCTCGGCCAGGACGCTGCCCACCGTGAAATAGGCGGAGACGCGCATGGACTGCCAGAAGTCCTGTTGCTGCAGAATGAAGCTGAAGTTTTTGAGGCCGACGAATGGCGTGCCGAGCCAGGGCTCGTCGAGCCTGTCTGTGTGCAGACTGAGGTAGACGGTTCGCCCGGCGGGATAGGCGAGCACGCCGAGCAGCACGATCACCGACGGCAGGAACAACAGCCAGCCGAGCTGGCGACGACTCAGACCATAACTCC
>JAQBPC010000364.1 GCA_028287725.1 Chloroflexota bacterium
CCCGTGAACCTGGCGGATCCAAAAGAAATCCTAAGCCCACTCAACTTCCCCAGCCTCCTCGTCGTCCAGAAACGCAGATGACACAGATGGGAAAGTTGACGCAGATACGAGGAGGGGACGACGGCCAGATGTTCCAATCAGCTGCCTTAACTATGGCTGGGTCTTTTCTTGCTCTGCAGCACGATCTACTTCCCGCCACCTGTCTGTAGTAATGCCGCGGCGGTATCAACACGATGGGAAACAGGGCCGCCGATGTTGGCCGACGTGCCCACGAGGCGATCGACCACCTTCGCTGGCTCGAGCGTGGGGAAGGCAGCGCGCACCAACGCCGCCGCCCCTGCAACGAGTGGAGCGGCCATGGAGGTGCCACTCCAGGTGGCGTAGAGACCACCCGGCACGCTGCTCAGGATATGGTCGCCCGGCGCCGCAATGGTGACCCAGGAGCCCCGGTTGCTGAAGGGCGCCAGCGAATCGCCCTGCGTGCTCGCGCCGACGGTGATCGCCCCTCGAATGGAGTCGCCGGCCGGGTACTCGGGTGTCGTGCTGCCGGCATTGCCTGCCGCCTCCACCACCACGGCGCCGCGGCCATCGGGTGCTAGACATGGGATGTCGCCCGGGGCCGGCTGGGGGTCCGCGCAGGTGACCGCCTTGATGGTGTCACGCAAGAGCCTGGAATCGGTGGTAATACTCAGGCTCAGGTTGATCACGTCGGCCCCATCGTGGGTCGCGGGGTTACCGTCGGGGTTCATGGCATAGGCCAGGGCCTCGGTCAGGACCCAAATGTTGCCGACTCCGTGCTGGTCCAGCACGCGTAGCGGCAGGATTTTGGCGCCCGGCGCGGCCAGCGCGACCAGGCCGGCGACATGGGTGCCATGGCCGAAGGCGAGATCCTGACCCACCACGCCGACTTCGCTCGGATCACTATCCATATCCACAAAATCATAGCCCGGCAGGAGGTGCCCGACGAGCGCCGGATGGGTGCGGTCGACGCCGGTGTCCAGCACCGCGACCGTGATGCCGGTCCCACGCGTGATGCGCTGTGCCGCCGGCAGCCGTATCAGCGCCGGCGCCCACTGCGCCACGTACGCGCCTGCGTCGCCACCGACCGCCCAGGAGTATGCCTGGCGGGCTTCCGGACTCTGGAACTGGATGTTCGGCTCGGCGTAGACCACGCGCTTGTCGCCGAGCATGGTGGAAGCCAGGTCGTTGGGCGAGGCGCCGCCCAGGATATGCAGGAGATAGATCGGGCGCGAGCCGAACTGGCTGAGCGGTGTGGGGTCGAGGCCGTATGCAGCGGCAACCCCCGGCAGGTCGCCGGCATGTGCCAGCTTCACGGCGATCTCGCCCGGCACCTGGTTCGATGGGCCCTGCTGTGCGTGTGACGCGTGCGGGAACGCACCGAGCAGCACGGCAAGCACCGCGGCGCACGCGCACAAGTTTCGTACCGGTCGTAGGAGCGCGCGCATCGTTCTACCTTCTTTCATCGGAGTCTTTCCGTACTTTACCATCGGCCCACCAGGATGAAAGGGGACCAGAAGTAAGGGTGAGGCATCGTCTGGAGTACCGCGCATTGCGCCGATCGCAATGCCGCGGCCGGCGATTCTCCCGCCTGGAGCCGCCCATAAAACAGCGCCATAAGGGAGGCAGTGCAGGCATCATCCGCCGTCCATAGACTGACTACCAGTGCCGGCGCACCTGCCGAGAGGAAGCCGCGCGTCAGGCCAAGCACTTCGTCACCGGGGGTCACACTACTCATGCCGGTCTCGCAGGCGCTCAGTGTCACCAGCTCACACTGCAGGTCAAGGCTGTAGGCATCGCGCACAGTCAGCCAGCCATCTGATAGGCGCACCGAGGAGAAAAGCGGATTATCGGGCCGAAATTGACCGTGGCAGGCGAGGTGGATCACATCCGCCGTGGGGCTGTGCGTCCTGAGTGCGGCCAGCGTCGCCTGGTCGTCCAGCAGCGCGTTGCTCTCGGCAAAGAGCGGCGCGAGGGCCAACACCTCGTCGCGCACCAGCGGCGCCCGTTCGTCAGGTACGCCGAGCAGGAGCGCGCGCCCGAGGGGCCGGCGGGGCCTGGCCAGACAATGCTGGAGCACCGCCGCGCTTGGAGCGTAGCAGACCTCGCGCCGCTCGATCAGATAACCGGTCCCGTCATACAACGCCTGAAATGGGAGGTAGTGCAGCGCGCGGTGTGGCACGATCGCCAACCGTCTGGCGCCGATGGCAGCCTCCAAGGGGCGCAGCAACGCATCATAGAGGACACCCAGATAGTGCTGGGCGCGCCGCACGAGCTGCGGCAAGTGTGCATGCACCGCCTCCCGTCCGTAGCGAAAGGTGTCCAGTTGGAAGCGTAATTGGCCAAGGGCCTGCTCTATCGTTTGCTCGTCGCCCAGATCGCGATGAACGCTCAGGCCACTATCGGTGAGGACGAAGGCCAGGTATCGCCCATCGAGGCTAAAGTATTCGACCAGTGCCGTTCCATCCCCGAGGGCATCCCGCAGCGGCTGTATCTCGGAGGGGGCGATCCGCGACAGTGGGTCCGCGCCGTACTGGACGATCTGCCGCGTCAGCTCAAGCACCATGGCCTCGCGTGTGCGAATCGCCGCGTGCAGATCGCCCATCACACCGGCAACTCGCGAGGTGTCGGCGTCGGGCGGGCGGTTGACCTGGTTGTAGAACCAGTTAAGGTCCTCGCGTAGCGCTTCCAGCTGCGCCAGCAGCGCCGCCTCGGCGGCGTCCCGTGGCGGCCGTTGCACCGGCACCACGCCGCGTACCATCTCCACCAGCGCTCTCGAGCGCGCCCGCTCCACGTAGCCCAGTGCCTCGACAACCCGCGCGCTGTCGCCGCTCGCCAGGCACAGGCGAACCATCTCGGCGTAGGGGACAAGCTTATCCGCCATAAACGCAGTACGGAACTCATCTGCCGGGAGCGGCGCCCGGAGGTCCTCAATCATGGCGATCGCGCCAGTAAAATGAGCTTCGGCGGTGACAGTGTCGCCCGTATCCGCCGCAAGCTGGCCGAGTGAGGTCGCGCAACGCTGCGCCACTTGCGGCACCTCCTGCGCCTGGGCTTCTCGAAGGATGCTGTGTAACAAGGTGTGCGCCGCCGCATGGTCACCGAGCGCACGGGAGGCGTCCGCTTGCAGCCAACGTGCCAGCAACAGGCGCCGCCAGATGCCGGCTGCCGCGAGCGCGGGCTCTGCTTCCGTGGCCGCCGTGAGTGCCGCCGCGTAATCCCCCGCGGCATGGTGGAGCTGCGCCACGGCAACGGCCACTGCTGCCTCGCCGACTCGATTTCCCTCGGCGATGTAGAGCGTGCGCGCTTCGGCCAGCAGCGCCTGAGCGATATCGAGCTGGCCGAGCAGCAGGCAGGCGCGCGCCTGGTTGGCGAGCGCCGCTGCCTGCTCGGCGCGCATGCCAAGCGTGGCAAAGGTGGGAACGACGCGCGCGTAGAGCTCCACGGCCTCGGGGGCAAGGTTCAGCTCGAGGTAGGTATCCGCGAGGTCCTGCTCCAGCCGCGCGACCCCGTGGGGAAGCGACAGCGCGGCATAGCGGCGGCGCGAGCGCTCCAGGTAATGCAGCGCGCGATCGTAACGGCCCTGGAATTGGGCCAGGCAACCCAGATTGCACTCAATCTCGGCCTGGGTTACCTCCAGCCCCGCTGCCTGAGCGCGCTCCAGCGCCTGCTCGAATAGTGGCGTGGCCTCACGAAATCGATGCTGCGAGGAGAGCGCGGTGGCCAGACAGTTCTCCACTTGCGCCAGCTGGCGCAGATCGCCGAGGGCGGTGAAGCGCTCCCGCGCCGCGCGGAAGTAGCGTTCCGCCTCGCCATATTGGTCGCGGCGAGCGTAGATGTTGCCGAGGTTCTGCTCAATGCGCCCTGCCGCGGCCACCTCGCCGTTTGCCAGGAATACATCCCGCGCCTGAGTCCCGCAGGTAACAGCCTCGTCATAGCGACCCAGGAGGGCCAAGCCCGAAGTCTTGGCCACCTGTGTCGACGCGGCCGAGACGGGTTGCCCGATCGCCGCGAACTGGGCTGCGGCGGCATCGAGATGCTCGATGGCCTGCTCAAATCGGGCCTCGATCTGCAGCAGCGCGAGCCCGGTGGTCCACGCCGCCAGCGCCCGCACCTCAGCGTCGTCAACGGCCGCGGCAAGCTCCCGCAGCGCGCTGGCGCAAGCGGCGGCCCGCTGCGTGTCGCCTGCCACTATCTCGAGGTAATATGCCCTGAGCACGTGGCCCAGCGTCGAGCCGGCGAGCGCGCGGTGTTCGTCTATCAGTGCCGCTTGTGCCGCCGCGTCACAGCCGGCCAGCCGCTCCGCCAGTTCCGAATGGATCACACTGTATATCCCACGGTCACGTCCGGAACCTCGATGTCGAGATCCGCGATACGCACCGACAGCGCATAGGACCCGCTCGGCACGGGAGGCAGAGCAAACTCTCCCAGGTCGTTCAGCGCCGCCTGCCTGCTCTCCGTCGGACCGTGGAGCGTGACCTCCCCGGACTCGTCCGGACCCAGGAGTTGTCCGGTCACCGACCACTGGGCGCCGGCCTGGGCGATACGCAGATCCAGCTCGTGCCCCGCGGCCAGGAAAAGTAACTGCCGCGCAGCCGGCTGCCCGCTGCGCGCACCAGCGGCAAGTGAACGCTGTGCGCTATCGAAGCGCAAGGCCGCGAGCACCCGTCGGCGCAGCCCCTGAGCAGCGGGCGCATTCCGGGCGGAGAGCAAGCGTGCCGCCCGGGCCTGTACGTCGCGCGGCGCGTCTTCAAGGGCCTCGGTCCGAAGCAGCGCGATAGTGTGCTCCAACCGCGCCATCTCGGCCGTGCAGGCCGAGCAGTCTGCCAGGTGTTGGCGCGCCTGCGCCTCTGCCACGGACGGCAACCGCCGTTCCATCAGGTCGACCATTTGTTCGGCGGAAATATGGTCGGTTGTACTATCCACCGCGGCACTCCGGAGCACTCACGTCCCCCTGCATCAGGGACTCTTACTGTAACAGAGGAAGAATCCGGTCGATAAATACAATCAGAGCCCCAATCCTGCTAGCAGTCGGGCGAGCTTCTGCAGGCAACGCGCCCGCGTTGGGCCGATGCTCCCTTCCGACGTGCCCAGGGCCATCGCAACCTGCGCGTAGGACGGCGGCTCGGGATGAAAGAAGAGCATCAGCAGCATGGTACGGCAAGGATCGCCTAGTTCAGAAACGGCCTGTCGCACCTGATGGCGGCGCTCTAGCCCGAGGACCGCATCATGCGGAAGCGGATCCCGGTCGGGAAGCTCCAGCGCTGGGCTGTCTTCGGTTCCGTCTCCGACTGGTGTCCAGGCAGGAATCCGCCCGCGACTGACCCGCCAGGTTTCTCGTCGCGCCGTAGTAACCAGCCAAGGACCGATACGATCGGGGTGCTC
>JAQBPC010000367.1 GCA_028287725.1 Chloroflexota bacterium
ACGTTCGCAATATCGAGGCCGTTTTCAATAATCGTGCTACAAACCAGAATGTCGTACTTCTTATCAGCGAACTCGAACATGATTTTCTCGAGCTCGCCGTCCGGCATCTGCCCATGGGCAATAGCAATGCGCGCACTCGGCACGAGGTATCGGAGCCGCTCCGTAATCGCCTCAATCGTCTGGACTCGATTGTGCACGAAATAGATCTGGCCGCCTCGGTCGATCTCGCGCAAGATGGCGTCCCGGATATGGTGCTCTTCAAACGGCTCAAGAAATGTCTTGATAGGAAGGCGTCCTTCCGGGGCCGTGGCGATAACACTGAGATCCCTGACCTGCATAAGGCCCATGTGCAGGCTACGCGGTATCGGGGTCGCCGATAGCGTTAACACATCGATGTCGCGGCGCATCTGCTTCAGCAACTCTTTATGCTTTACGCCGAAGCGTTGCTCCTCGTCGATTACCAGCAAGCCAAGCTTCGGAAACTGCACATCCTTCTGCAGCAGCCGGTGCGTGCCGACGGCGATATCAATCGTTCCGTCGCGAATTCCGTCGACAACCTTTTGCTGCTCCGCTTTCGAATGGAACCTGCTCAGCACGCCGACGCGAACCGGAAAAGCCTGCATCCGTTCCCGGAACGTGTTGAAATGCTGCTGAGCAAGGATCGTCGTCGGCACAAGCACCGCTACTTGCTTCCCATCCATCACGGCCTTGAAGGCAGCACGAAGCGCCACTTCGGTCTTGCCGTAACCGACGTCGCCACAGACGAGCCGGTCCATTGGCCGCGAGCGCTCCATGTCGTCTTTCACGTCGACGATGGCCTGCGCCTGGTCGACCGTCTCCTCAAATGGGAAGGCCGCCTCAAGCTCGCGCTGCCAGTGCCCGTCCGCCGAGAACGCATGACCGCCTGCCTTCTCTCTAAAGCGATAGAGATCGAGCAGCTCTCGGGCTATAGCCTCGACCGACTCCCTCACCTTGGCCTTCGCACGGGTCCACTCCTGCGTGCCAAGGTGGCTCAGTGCGGGCGTCTCCTCGCCCATGCCTCGGAACTTTGTGATGCGGTCAAGCTGGTCGGTTGGGACGTAGAGCCTGTCAGTGCCCGAGTACTGCAAGTCCAGGTACTCGCGCTCCGCCTTGCCGCTTCCCATCTTGACCACGCCTTCGAAGCGGCCGATGCCGTGCTCGATGTGGACCACAAAGTCGCCGGGCGCGAAATCAAGCGCGAAGTTCGCATCTGCTTCACGACGGAATCGAGCGGCAGCCCTCGGTCGCACCCAGCCTGCTACCTCGGCATCGGTAAAGATGACGAAGTGAGCGTTCGGAGCTGTCCACCCTTCCGGTATTTGCCCCGGAACCGCGACGATTGTCCCACGATCCGGTAGCACCTCGAGCGTGGCTACCTCTTCAACCGGCACGTTCGCCTCGCGCAGCAGCTCGACCAGTCGTTGCTCCTGCAGCGAGACAATAACTACTCGTTCTTGTTGCTTCCGGAGCTCGTCGCAGTCCTCCACAAACCGCTTCAGGCTACCCGCGTACGAGGGCGCCATACGGAAGGCGTTTCCCGCCCCCAGGTCTATACCGCCGGCAATTGCGCGGTTATGCCACTCTAGCCTCGGCAGCATCTCAATCTCGTCCCATACCTGCGGAAGTTCGAGGAGCGGGAAGAGCAAGCCGGGTGGAATCTCGCCACGACCAACTAGCTCGTTGTTTAACTCGTGGGCCTGGTCCGTCAACTCCTGCATAGTCCGCTTCAGGCTTGTCGGGTCGTCTAAAAACAGAACTGCCGACTGGTCCAGGTAAGCAAGTAGCGAGACGCGTGGATCGGTGAGATACGGCGTGTAGAACTCAAGGCCGTCAAAAGGTACACCAGATTTAAGCGAGCGGAGCTCTTCCTCCCATTGCACGCGTATATGCGGGAGACAAGTCGAACAATCAAGCGCGCTCAACCGCGCCAGAACTTCGTCACTGGCCGGCAATATAAATGGATGAACCGGGCCAATCGAGAATGACGAGACCGGTCCGATAGATCGTTGCGTCGCCGGGTCGAATTGGCGGAGCGAATCGATCTCGGAGCCGATCAGCTCTATCCGAACAGGCCAGTCAGCCTCGGCTGGGAAAATGTCGATTATGCCACCGCGGCGGCAGTATTGACCTGGGCTTTGCACCACGCTGACGTTGACATAGCCCATCGATTGCCATGCTGCGAGGTCGGCAGTAATGGACATGCGGCCCTGCACCTCAAGAGTCCGCGACAAATTCCTATAGGTGCGCGGATCCTGCAACGGTTGGAGCAATGCACGCCCCGGCGCGATCGCCACCACCGGTGCACCGCTGGCCAGCGCCTCAAGCACGGCCTGGCGCTGCTGCACAATTGAGGATTCAGGGACGGCTCGCTCGTACGGCAGCGCTTCTAACGCCGGGAACGGCAGGACCGGCGTCTTTGGCGAGACCCAGTAGCGTAATTCGTCGGCCCATGTCGCAGCTTGCTCGGGGTCGGACGTTACGATGAGAAACTGACGGCCCTGTTTGCCATGTCCATGAGATTGAACGGCAGCCGCCAGCGCGGGCTCGGCCGACCGCGGGGCGCCATGAACAGCGGCAATTCCCCGCGTCTGGAGCACACTGAGCAGTTCACGGACCTCGGTTGTGTCGCACAGGTGCGTAACAAGTGGGTGGAGATTGCCTGGTGAGCTAGCCATTGTCCACCTCCTTACCGCGCACTCCTGCCGGAGCATTTGCCACTGCTACGGGCTTAGGGGCTACAGCAGGAACTCGGATATCGCCACGCCCATTGAATTCGTTCATCGCGATACGCACGCCTGTTTCAATTGCGGTCTGTATGATGCGGCAGGCAAAGTCACAAACCAACGCGAGGTCAGCTGCTTCGCCGGCATCGAAAGGCGCCAGGACCCATTCGATCGGATCGCCTTGCACCGGCCGGCCGATGCCGATCCGCAGTCGTGGATACTCGCCTGTTCCAAGTTCAGCAGCGATCGATCGAAGGCCGTTGTGTCCTCCGGTGCTTCCATCGGGTCGCAGGCGCTGTCTCCCGAACGGCAGGTCAAGGTCGTCGCTCACGACAAGTATGGACGCCGGAGAAATGCGCAGGCGGGCAGCAATCGACTTCACGGCCTGCCCGCTTAAGTTCATGAATGTCAAAGGCTTCACAAGCACTATCTCCTGGCCATCGACGACCACCGTTGCGGTAGCCGCGAGGCGGTCCTCTCGCCAGGGAGAGCCTTTGAGCCGCTTATGGAGATCGTCGAGCACCATGAAGCCGATGTTATGACGGGTGTGAACGTAGCGCCTTCCTGGGTTGCCGAGTCCGACAATGAGCTTTATCTGGACATTAGTATTTGCAGGTTCGTTCATCTTATGTCTTTGACTATCTTTAGCTTCAATGCAGGATGATTGCGTTGCGTACAGTTACGTTACAGAATCGATTGACGTGCGCATTGATTTCGGTAAATGTTCAATGTCTCGCCTCAGTGCCAAGGACAGAGCACGCCATTCAGCGATACTCAACGTCTCGGCCCGGCGCGTTCGCTCAACGCCAACCTGTGCGAGCGCTTCGTCAATTACGACGCCAGAGTTTGGCAAAGCACGATCCAGCGCATTGTGAATCATCTTGCGTTTCGAGCCGAATCCTGCCCTCACTATTGTAAAGAAATATGGAAGCTCGCCTTCAGGGACCGGCAACTCCTCATGCACCGTCAGCCGGATGATCGTCGAAGCGACTTCAGGTGCCGGCATGAACGATGTCGCCGGCACGTGTCGTATGATCTCGACGTTCGCATACAACTGAGAGAACACCGAGAGCGCACTCATCTTGCCGGGAGCTGCTGCCAGCCGTTCCCCAACCTCCCGCTGCACCATCAAGACTAATGTCTTCGGCCGATGCGCTCCTTCGAGAAAAAGGCGAAGAATTGGCGCCGTAATATAGTAAGGAATATTCGCAACGACGGAAAAGTCGCTTCGAACGTCGAGAATTTCTCCCAGGTTGGTATGAAGCACGTTGCCTTCGCGGACCTGAACATTAGGGTATTCGGCTGTCCGCGCCGCCGCGATCCGTGCCATAGCTTCGTCAAGCTCTAGCGCGACCACCTGGGCATTCGTCTCTGCAAGCGCCCGAGTGAGTGTGCCGATGCCGGGCCCCACTTCCAGCACCTGCTGGCCGGGCGAAAGGTCGGCTGCACGAACAACCGACTCCAACGCTTCGCTATCTATCAAGAAATTTTGGCCGAGCTGTTCGCGCGGATGCACATGGTATGTGCGTAAGATTGAACGCGTTTCCTGTGCAAGATTTGTATGCGCGCCAACCCTGGTTGACGATTGGGGACGTGGGTTATTCACCCTTTCAGTGTACCTGTACCGGGGCTTTTCTGCCGCAAAGCATGTAGTAGCCGGCGGACAGCCTTCCCACGGTGGCCAACCGTGTCCTTTTGTTCGGGCGTCAGTTTAGAAACGGTCGTTCCATAGCTCGGCACGATGAAAACGGGATCATATCCAAAGCCCGTACTTCCCTCATGCGGCTCCGCCGCTACTTCGCCGTAGCACATCCCGGTCGCAATGATAGGTTCGTCGCTAGGCCCGGCGAGCACAAGCGTGCAGACGTAATGTGCGGTACGCTTAGGCGGTGGAATATCCCTCATCTGGTCCAGGAGATACGTAACCCGCCCCGCATCGTCAAGATAGGGCGGACCAAATCGAGCGCTACGCACGCCAGGAGCGCCTGCTAAGGCGTCTACGCAGATGCCGGAGTCATCAGCAAGAGCAGGTATGCTGTACGCTTCCATGTAGGCGAGCGCCTTCAGCATGGCATTCTCCAGAAATGTCTGTCCGGTTTCAGGTACGTTGAGTGGTGCGGGACCACTGCCTCCAGGCCCCATGACCCTGATACCGGAGCCCAAGAACAGGCGATTAAACTCCTCAATTTTGTGCGGATTCGTCGAAGCAAGAAGTATTTCCATATGCATCACCCTCCAAAGAGCCAGAATTATGCCGAGCCGAACGTGCACGCAGTGATAGATCAGGTAATCGGTGTTTATGTGCACATACCGTTCTGTCAGTATCGCTGCTCGTACTGTGATTTTGCTACTTATGCCGACCAAGACCATCTTATGACGTCGTACGTCGATGCCGTCATTTCTGAGCTCGCCCTGAGAACTACGCCGGGCGATCGGCGGAACGTATCGACGATATTCTTTGGCGGCGGCACGCCGAGCCGCTTACCTGTTCACGATCTTCGGCGAATTCTTGACGCGTTGCATACCTCGTTCGAAATCTCCCCGACCGCGGAGATCACGCTTGAAGCGAACCCAGGTACGCTGGACCTCGCGCACATGCGAGACCTTCGGGCTGCAGGCATTTCACGCCTGAGCGTCGGTGTTCAAACACTAAATAACGATATACTCTTACGACTGAACCGGATCCATGACGCGGAGCAGGCAATCCTCACCTTGCAACGCGCACATGAGGCCGGTTTCGATAGCGTCAATGCCGATCTAATCTTCGGGCTTCCAGGCCAAGATCGCGCTGACTGGGAGCAGACCCTGACTGGCGTGCTTGCCGCCGAACCAGACCATCTTTCCATATACGGCCTGATTGTTGAGCCGGGCACCTTACTGCGCAGGCAGGTGGTCAGCGGTAAAGTCCGACTGCCAAGTGAAGACGATGCTGCCGACATGTACGAGCGCACGCGCGAGGTCTTAAGTGCAAATGGCTATGTGCAGTACGAGGTTTCAAACTGGGCGCGCCCGGGTCACCAATGCCGGCACAATCTAATCTACTGGGAACATGATCCGTATCTCGGCATCGGTCTCTCATCCCATAGCTACA
>JAQBPC010000423.1 GCA_028287725.1 Chloroflexota bacterium
CGAGATGACCTATCCGACGTATTTCGCGGTCGAACAAAGCGTAAAGGTTGGCGCGCCGCTCACCACCACGCCATCGATGGTAGTTGGCGCAGTCCCCTGGATGGTCAAGGGCGGGACCTGGAATTACCGCAGCCAGATTACGCTCGTGCCCAATCCGAATTACTACGGCTCCAAGAAGTTCAAGCTCACGGAGATCGATATCCCATTCACCGGCACCAATGAGACGATGCTCGCCGCATACAAGAGCGGCCAGTATCCGCTTGCCTGGCTGCCGGCCGCCGATGTCGCGAGTTACCGGGGCAAGCCGGAATACCACGCTACGCCTATCCTCGGCGACTATTGGCTGGACATGAACCAGAACATCAAGCCGTTCGATAACGTGCATTTCCGCCGTGCCGTAGCCTACGCGATCAACCGTGACGCCATCTCCAAGGGTGTCGATCATGGCACTGTGGTTACCCAGCTCAGCTGGTATCCACAAGGCATTTTGGGTTACGACGCGAATGTCCAGCATCAGAGTGGCGTGCCGTACTACAACATGACCATAGCCAAGGCCGAGCTGGCCATGGCGATGAAGCAAATGTCCACCGTGCCGCCGATTACGCTCGAGTACGCCAGTGAGATCTCCGATCGTGCCCGCGAATCGGCACAGATCCAGAGCGACCTGGCGGCCGTCGGCATTCGCATCACGCTGCACCCGGTGCCGCGCGCCACGTGGATCAAGGACGGCAACAGCGGCAAGACACAATTCATCTTTAGCGACTGGTTCGACGACTATCCGGATCCGCAGGATTTCTCGGATTACCTGATCCGGACAGGCGCCGGAGAAAACTGGGGCCGCTACTCCAATCCCAAGGTGGATGCCCTCTTCGACAAGGGCAACATTGAGCGTGACACCGCCACACGCGAGCGCCTATACAAGCAGGCCCAGCTCATTATCCTGCGCGACGCGCCGGTAGCCATGCTCTACCAGAGTGCCAACCAGGTTGTGATGAGCACCAAGATCCATGGCATGGAGCTGAACCCAAGTTGGGGCAATGAGCCGCAGCCAATCGGCAACGACTGGTCCAACGTAAGCGTTTCGCAATAGTAGGCGATGGTAGCTATGCTGGGCCGCTGGCGTTGCCCGCGGCCCAGCATATCTTGCTGGCTTCGAGGTGGAGTTAGGACTGAAGTGCACATCCCCAGACATGAACAACCAGGCACAGGCACGTGGCGCTACTAACGTTCATCGTCAAGCGGCTCATTGCCACGGTGTTCATCTTGCTGGGCGTGGCGGCTATCACCTTTTTCCTGGTGCGGCTCGCGCCGGGCGATCCAGTGACGCAGCAACTCGGCCAGCATGCAGGGGACGCCACCGCATACAAGCGGCTGTACCACCAGATGGGCCTTGACCTGCCGCTCTGGCGGCAATTTGTTACCTACATCTGGAACGGGTTCCAGGGTAACTTCGGCACCTCAGTAACCCAACCGGGCACGCCGGTGACCAGCATCATTGGACAAGGGCTGCCCGTCACGCTTGAGCTAGGCGCGCTGGCGACGATCATTGCTCTCGTTTTCGGCATTCCTTTCGGCGTCCTGGCCGCGGTGCGCCACAATCGGATCATGAGCGACAACGTCAACATGGGCGTCATGATGACCCTGTACTCCTTGCCGCCATTCGTGATTATCCCTGGTGTGTGGCTGGTTTTTGGCATACTCCTCAAGAACACTATCTTCCATTTGCCGGTCACGGGCTGGCAGGGCCTCGGCGATCCGCATTATTGGCTGGCGCCGGCCTTCGTCTACGCCGCCGGTCTGGCCGGTTTCTTTGCGCGATCGATGCGCAGTTTTATGTTGGAAGAGTTGACCAAGGACTATATTCGCACCGCGCGCGCCAAGGGTATGTCGGAACGCACGGTTATCTACATTCACGCGCTGAAGAACACGATGCTGCCGTTCGCCTCGGTGCTTGGCCCAACCGTGGCGTTTCTGGTGGTTGGCGCTTTCATCATCGAGCAGGAATTCAGCATCCCCGGCATTGCCAATATCACCGTGCAATCGACGCTCTCGAACGACTACGCGGTGACGTTGGCCACCACCCTGGTTCTTGCCGCGGCAGTGGTGGTTGCCAATGCGCTCACGGATATTATCTATACTATTGTGGATCCTCGCGTGAGGCTGTAAATGCCGGCTATCGAAGACACCTCTCGCACAGGCAAATCGCCCCGCGGCGATACTTCCTCCGGCGCGCCACCCGTGAGGCTGGGCTTCCCCTTGACGGTAGAGGCCGTCGAACTGAAGCCGATCTCTCTTGGCCGCCAGGCCATGCAGCGCTTCACGCAGAACCGCCTGGCCGTGCTCAGCTTGCTTGTACTGTTAGTGCTCATCGTGCTGGCCATTTTCGCCAACTTGTTACCGCTGATTAATCCGACCGTCGGTGACCCTTTCAACCAGGACAGCTTCCCCTCGCGATTGCATCTTCTTGGTACCGACTCCTCCGGCCACGACTTACTGAGCGCGATTTTGTACGGGCTACGCCCGGCTCTTGCCGTCGGCATCATCGGCCAGGTCGTGGCAACGATACTTGGTGTGGCGATTGGGGTAGTGGCGGGCTATTTTGGCGGCTGGATCGATTCGGTGCTGTCGCGGATTACCGACCTCGTTTTCGCTCTGCCAACCTTTCTCCTCGCCTTCCTCGCCGTCGCCGTCCTTGGTTCCGCCTGGGATACGTTATTTGGCGGCACCGGCCGCGTCGTGCTGATCACCATCATATTTGGCATGGTAGGGTGGCCTCCGTTGATGCGGTTCGTGCGAGCACTGACGCTCTCCTTCAAGGAGCAGCAGTTCGTGGAAGCGGCGCACTCCATCGGCACCTCGCGCTGGAAGATCATCATCCGCCACATTCTGCCCAATACTTGGGGACTGGTGCTGGTACAGGCCACCTTCGGAGTCGGCGGCTTTATCTACAACGAGACCACGCTCTCCCTCTTAGGGCTCGGCGTGCAGCCCCCGAACCCCGATCTCGGTGCGCTTGTCTCCATCGGGGCGGAGCATATTGACATAAACTGGCTAGAATCGATCGCTCCTGCCGTGGTTCTCGCCGTGTTGGTAGTAGCGTTTGCCTTCCTCGGCGATGGCCTGCGCGACGCGATCGATCCGCGAGCGAGCGAGTAGGTGCGATGAACACACAGTACGAGTCCCCCGCAGCATGAAGGCACACGAGAGCGCCACTGCCGGCCCGCAGGAGGCGAGCGCGCGCGGGAACGACGCGCTCCTCAGTGTGCAAGACCTGCGCACACATTTCTTTACGCGTGCCGGCGTCGTGAAAGCGGTCGATGTGGTGAGCTTTGACCTGCGACGCGGTGAGACACTCGGCATCGTCGGTGAATCCGGCTCGGGGAAGACCGTAACCGCCCTCTCGATTATGCGGTTGCTTCCCACGCCTCCCGGCCGCATTGTCAGCGGCCGCATCATCTTCGAGGGACGCGATTTGGTCACGCTTCCTCAGCGTGAGCTGGGGCGGCTGCGTGGAAATGTCATCAGCATGATCTTTCAAGATCCCATGACGGCGCTCAATCCGGTGTTCACCATCGGGTACCAGATCACCGAAACGCTCAAACGGCACCAACAGATAAGCGGCCGGCAAGCAGAGCTGCGCGCGGCCGAGTTGCTGGCACGGGTTGGCATTCCGGCGCCGCAAAAGCGCTTGAAGGACTATCCGCACAACTTCTCCGGCGGCATGCGGCAACGCGTGGTGATCGCCATGGCCCTGGCATGCAGGCCCAAGCTGATCGTCGCCGACGAGCCCACCACCGCCCTGGACGTTACCATTCAGGCCCAGATCCTCGATCTGCTGCGCGGCTTGCGCCAGGATTTCGATACCTCGATCCTGCTCATCACGCATGATCTCGGCGTGGTGGCGAGTCTCTGCGACCGCGTCGTCGTCATGTACGGCGGCAAGGTGCTGGAGACCGGCACCGTTCTGGAGACCTTTAAGGAGGCCAGGCAGCCCTACACCGAGGGGTTGCTCAACTCCATACCGCGCCTTGATCGGGCACGGGGCGAGCCGTTGACGCCTATCCCTGGCATCCCGCCCGACATGCTGCACCCACCCCAGGGTTGCCCATTTGCGCCCCGCTGCCCGCAGGTGTTGGAGCCTGCGTTCACGAAATGCCCCCACTGGAGGTGGTGCAGGGCAGCTCCACGCATCTCGCGGCGTGCTGGGCAACCAACCCACCACATTTGGAAGCCAGGAGGTCCGGATAGACCATGGGCATTGCCGAAGATCGCGCGTGGTCC
>JAQBPC010000433.1 GCA_028287725.1 Chloroflexota bacterium
TCGCGGCGGTTCGCGTGGGCTATGTGAACAATGCATTCCTGATCAACCCAACAGAGAGCGAGCTCAAATACAGTGACCTCGATCTCGTTGTGGCAGGTACTCGCGACGCTGTGATGATGGTTGAAGCAGGCGCCCAAGAGCTTCCTGAGTCGATTATGCTCGAGGCCGTGCGTCGAGGGCACGAGGCGCTGCAGGGAATCATCGACTTGCAGGAGCGCATGGCGGCAGCGGTTGGCAAGCCCAAGCGCGAAGTGCCGGTGTTCGTCCTTCCTTCTGAGATCAAGGCAGCGGTTGCGGCCGCTATTCGCGACGACCTTCGGAACGCGCTGTACAAAGAGCGTAAAGAAGAGCGCGAGGAGGCGACCAACGCGGTGCAACAAGCGTTGCTGCTGCGCTTCGCCCCGCAGATCGCTTCTAAGGAATGGACTGAGAAGCAGGTCAAAGAAGCGTTCCAGAGCGAGATCAAGCAGCTGACCCGCCAGCGCATCTTGGATGAGGGTATTCGGCCCGACCTTCGGGATCTGTCGACAATCCGGCCCATCAGCTGTGCCGTCGGTTTGTTGCCGCGAACGCACGGTAGTGGGTTGTTCACGCGTGGTCAGACCCAGGTGCTGAGCATTGCAACTCTCGGTCCCGGTACCGACGAGCAGATGATCGACGATATCACGCCGCAGACCAAGAAGCGCTTCATGCACCAATACAACTTCGCGCCGTTCAGCACCGGAGAAGCCAGGCCGCTCCGCGGACCTGGGCGCCGGGAGATCGGACATGGAGCCCTGGTCGAGCGGTCTGTTTCCGCGGTCGTACCTGCCCCGGAAGACTTTCCGTATGTGATCCGCGTGGTGTCCGAAGTAATGAGCTCAAATGGCTCGTCGTCAATGGCATCGGTTTGCGCCTCGACGTTAGCGCTCATGGATGCGGGCGTGCCAATCAGCGCACCTGTCGCAGGCGTTGCGATGGGCTTGGTTACCGGTGAGGACGAAAGGTATGCAATCCTTACCGACATCCAGGGCATCGAAGATGCGCTCGGCGACATGGACTTCAAGGTTGCCGGTACGGCTGATGGCGTGACCGGCTTGCAAATGGACATCAAGGTCAAGGGCATCACTTTCGAGATCATGGAGAAGGCGCTCGATCAGGCCAATAAGGCCCGACTCTTCATCCTCGATAAGATGCTTACCGTGATGCAGGAGCCCCGAGAGGATCTCTCACCATTTGCGCCGCGTATCTACAAGGTGCAGATCAATCCCGAAAAGATCGGTGCATTGATTGGCCCTGGCGGCAAAGTGATTCGCCGAATTCAGGAAGAGTACGGCGTCACGATCGAGGTCCAGGACGATGGTACGGTGCTGGTTGCGTCCAGTAACGGCGTCACTGCCGAACAGGCCGTCTCCCAGATCAAATCCATCACGATGGATCTCGAGGTCGGCCAGATTTACAACGGCGTGGTGAAGCGCGTCATCGGCATCGGCGCCTTCGTCGAGGTCCTACCCGGTAAGGAAGGCCTCGTCCACATTTCTCAGCTTGCGGCGGGGCGTGTCGAGCAGGTAGAGGATGTGGTGAAGGTGGGCGATCATCTGATGGTCAAGGTGGTTGAGGTCGATGGTCAGGGTCGTGTGAACCTGTCTCACAAGGCTACCTTGCCTGGCTTCGAAGACATGCCGATACCGTCGCGCGGCGATCGTCGTCCTGCCGGCTCCGGCTTCGGTGGTCGCGGCGGATCGGATCGCGGTGGTTCAGATCGTGGGGGACCACCACGGGATCGGCCACGCTACTAAGCGTGTTTACTATCGTCGGTTGACGGTGGCTTCAGGCGGCCCTATGGAGTGCAAATACTGCATATGGGCCGCCTGATCATTTCTAATACATCGGCCTGATACATTTCGCATACTACGTATAGGCCGGATATCACGCCATCATAAGCCCTGCCGTGAATGGGGGACATTGGTGAACGAGAGGGAGCAAGAGCTCGCCCAGCTGAACGAAGAGGTGCGGACATGCCCGCTCTGTCCGCTTGCAAAGACGCGCACGAACGCGGTTCCCGGGGAGGGACCAATTGACGCCGAGATAATGTTGATTGGTGAGGCCCCTGGTTTCCACGAAGACAAGCAGGGCCGGCCGTTCGTGGGCCAGTCCGGCAGGTTCCTCGAGGAGTTGCTGCGAAGCGCCGGTCTGTCCCGCGAGCAAGTTTACATAACGAACGTCGTGAAATGTCGTCCGCCGGAAAACCGCGACCCGGCTCCGCGTGAGATCGCGGCATGCGCGCCGTACCTTGATCGCCAGCTTGCCATTATAGATCCAAAAATTGTAATTACGCTCGGGCGGCATTCAATGGCGCGCTATTTTCCCGGACAATCGATCAGCAAGATCCACGGCAAGCCTAAACGTGACGGTGACCGTGTGATCTTTCCCATGTTCCATCCAGCTGCCGGTTTGCGCAGCGCTGAGGTGGCAGCATTGATCCGTGAGGACATGCTGAAAGTCCCGGCTCTGCTGGAGGAGCTCAGGGCTTCGGCTGCTACAACACCAGAACCTGTGCCTGATGAAGGGCCGCAGCAACTTTCGCTCTTCTAAGACACGAGGATTCAGAGTGACTTCAGACACAATCTCCACGTCCGGAGAAGCCATGTTCGGCCAAGGTCCGCTGTTGCGCATCATCCCTCTCGGCGGGCTTGAAGAAATCGGGAAGAACATGATGGTCTTCGAGTATGGCGAGGATCTCGTGGTCATCGATGCCGGCCTGATGTTTCCCGACGACTCGATGCTGGGAATTGACCTGGTAGTCCAGGATTTCAGCTATCTCGAGGAACGACGCGACCGCGTTCGAGGCTATGTGATCACGCACGGCCATGAGGACCATACCGGTGCGCTGCCGTACGTGTTACCCAAGGTACCCGCGCCAGTCTACGCGACACGACTGACACGCGGACTCATCGAGGTAAAACTCCGGGAGCACAAGCTGCTCGACAAGACCGAGCTCGTGACCATAGCTCCGGGTCAGACTGTTGCGTTCGGGGCGCTTTCGCTCGAGTTCTTTCACCAGTGTCACAGTATTCCGGATGCCGTTGGGGTCGCCGTGCATTCGCCGCTCGGTACCGTGGTACACACGGGCGACTTTAAATTCGACCAGACGCCCGTCGATGGCAGACCGCCCGACTACAACGCCCTTGCCCGCCTCGGTTCTAACGGTGTGCTGGCGTTGTTCTCCGATAGTACACGCGCGGATACCCCAGGTTTTACGCCGTCGGAAGCGGTCATTGCCGATGCCTTTCACAGGGTATTCAACCGGGCGGAGGGCCGGATTATCGTGGCGACATTCGCCAGCCTGATTTCGAGAGTGCAGCAAGTGATTGACGCGGCCGTTGAATTTGATCGGCGCGTCGCGGTCATCGGCCGCAGCATGATCAACAATGTGAGCCGCGCAATCGAGCTAGGATATCTGCGGGTGCCCTCTGGCGTTATGGCCAGACTGGATGAGCTCGAACGCATACCGCACGATAGGCTGGCGGTCGTCACTACCGGGAGCCAGGGCGAGCCATCGAGCGCATTGACCCGGATGGCGAACGGCGACCAGAAACATGTCCAAATCGTCAAAGGTGACACCGTCATCATTTCCTCGACGCCCATCCCCGGCAACGAAGAGCTGGTAGCACGCAACGTCGATAATTTGTTCAAGCTCGGCGCGAATGTGGTGTATGACCGCCATGAACAGGTACACGTGTCAGGCCACGGCGCCGCGGATGAATTAAAGCTGATGATCGGGCTGCTCCGGCCGCGGTATCTCATCCCCATTCATGGTCAGTATCGTCACCTGGTTATGCATCAGCGCCTGGGTGTGCAGATGGGTATGCCCGAAGAGAACATCCTGGTCATCGACAATGGGACGGTTCTCGAGACGGACGGAGTACGGCTGGCAAGGACCGGGCACATCGAGGCCGGCTACGTATTTGTGGATGGACTTGGCGTTGGCGAGATCGGAGATGTCGTGCTGCGCGATCGCCAGGTCTTATCGCGGGATGGTATCGTCGTCGCTATTTTGACCGTGGATCGACAGACGGGCAGACCATTGGCGGCCCCGGATATCGTGACTCGTGGCTTCGTTCATGTAAGTAATGCTGATGCCCTCATTGAAATGGCGCGCAAGGTTGTGTACGATGCCCTCGACGCCCATATCGGTGATCCTGCAGAATGGACGTTTGCAAAGACCAAGATCAAAGAAACACTCAACAAGTTTCTCTACGAGAAAACCAAACGCCGACCCATGATAATCCCTGTGGTCATGGAGGTATGAGGGGCCCGGAGACAAGTGTTTGATGGCGAGCCGAAAGCCCGTCCCTCCTCGCGCAACGTCCGCGCGCTCGATCAAGGCGGTTCAGCCAGATCTACTGGTCGACGATACGCCGCCGAAACGGAAACGATCCAGGTCTAACGCGTCACTTGCGCCGGTGCCTTCCATGTTGGATGTGACGGCCGGCACCTCACGCGTAGACCGTTGGCGGGACGTGGCTCGCCTGGTCATCGTCACAATTGGCGTATCGCTGGCCCTCATGGTCACGAATCGTACCGCAGTTGGGCCGGACATTCTTTCAGCCCTTGATTGGGGTGCATATCTGCTGCCACCGGTGCTGGTATCGGTTGGCCTGGATATACTCCGCCGGTCCGCGCACGAACGCCCTTTGTTGCGTTTCGAAGAAATCAACGGCATCATTGCATTGTTTCTGGCAGGGATTGTGGCCTTTGGCAGCCAGCACCATGGCGGCCCGATCGGCAATGCGCTTGACGAGCAGATTCAGCGATTCTTTGGCGCACAGGGAATACCACTGGTTAGTGCGTTCTTACTGGCGCTAGGGCTCGTCCTTGCGCTTCACCTGACGTTCGCCAGGGTTTGGGTCGGGTTACACTTCTCGTCGCGTGTGTTGCTGCGAGCCGGCCAATCGGCCGGCAGTCTGGTCAGCAGAGTTGGCAGTGGCGTGAGGCAACAGCGGCACGCGACGGTCGCGCCTGTTGAGGCCAAACCCGTCAAACGGATAGCGGCCGCTAAACCGACGCTGCCAGACGTCGAGATAGATACTGAAGACGACGAGGACGATGCGTCGGCCACGCCGCTCTCGTCCGAGGAGATTCGACAGATAGCGGCTGAGCTTGCGGCCGAACCGCTGTTGAGCGCCGAAAGTGATTCGGATGAAGAGTCTGAGCTGCTTAGCAATGAGTCGGCGTGGACCTATCCGCCAATTGACCTCCTTGACCCGGTACCGGTAGAGGCGGACAACACACCGACCGATAATGCCTTGCGGATGCGCGTTATTGAGGACACGCTGGCAGCGTTCAACGTGAGGGCGCGCGTCGTCGGATCGCACACAGGGCCGACAATCACCCAGTTCGACGTTCAGCCCGAGCGAGGAACCAGGGTGCAGCGCGTGACCGCGCTGCAGAACGATCTCGCGCTGTCGCTGGCGGCGCGAAGCATCCGTATTCAGGCGCCGGTCCCCGGACATCCTGTCATCGGCATTGAGATTCCGAACGCAAAGAGCTCGGTCGTGACCTTGAGGGAAGTTCTCGAATCCGACGTGTGCTCGAAGATGAAGTCTCCGCTCAAGATCGCGTTGGGCAAAGACGTATCAGGTGTGCCTGTAATGGCAGATTTGGCGAGGATGCCCCACTTGCTTATCGCTGGGGCCACCGGGTCTGGGAAGAGCGTCTGCCTCAACTCGCTGATCAGCTGCTTGCTGTTCCACAATAGTCCAGAACGTTTGCGTCTGCTAATGGTCGACCCGAAGATGGTCGAGTTGTCGGTGTTCAACGACATTCCGCATCTCCTGGCGCCGGTGGTGACCGATGTGACCAAGGTCACAGGTACGCTCAAATGGGCGTTGAAGGAGATGCACCGTCGCTATAAGCTGTTCGCTAAGATCGGGGCCAGGAATCTTGCTCGTTACAACGAGCTGCAAACCGACACGAAGGAGATTCTGCCGTTCATCGTCCTGATCATCGACGAGCTGGCCGACCTGATGATGGTGTCTCCCGAGGATGTCGAAGATGGAATCTGCCGGCTCGCGCAGCTTGCACGCGCCACGGGCATGCACCTTGTCCTTGCGACACAGCGACCGTCCGTCGACGTAATCACAGGGCTGATTAAGGCAAACTTCCCGGCACGTATTGCCTTTGCCGTGAGCTCACAGGTCGATTCGCGCACCATCCTCGACCAAGCCGGCGCGGAGAAGCTGCTGGGCCGAGGCGACATGTTGTACCAGCCCAGTGACGAAGGAAAGCCGGTACGTGTTCAGGGAACGTACCTGTCCGATCGCGAAATAGAGGAGCTCGTGCGCTTCTGGAAGACCAATTCACCTCGGACAGTCGAGCAAATCCCGGCTATTGAGCTGGAGCCACCGCCGAAGGAAGAAGAGCCTGATGCTGACGACAAGCTGCTGAATGACGCCATAACCGTGCTGCGCGAGTATCGCCGCGCATCGGTCTCGCTGCTACAGCGGCGGTTGAGCATCGGGTATACACGTGCGGCGCGCTTGCTCGACGTCCTGGAGGATCGCGGCGTGGTCGGCCCGTCCGAAGATGGCCGCTCACGAGTCGTGCTCGACGTGGCTGGGGCGGACCTCGATGATGGCACAACGTCCGAAGGCGAAGCCGGGACAGACGACGACGAGGCGCCGCCGCTCTGACGTGATGGCGTGGTATGCGCGCAACCGTTCCGATGTGGCGGCATCGTATATGCTTCGCAGATGAAGCCAGATGCGCGCAATGCGCCTGCATTGGCTGGATGGCCCTACCAAAGTACCTGAGGCGGTAACAGCATGATCGAGCACGTTGTTCTATTCAAATGGAAGCCAGATGCCAGCCGGCTGGCTATAGACGCTGCAGCGGCTGCTCTCAAAGGCCTTGCGGATAGGATCCCGGGCATCGTCGATCTTTCGTGCGGACCGCCTATTACGGATCAGCCGCAGCAGTATTCGTTCGGCCTTGTTGTCCGCTTTAAAGACCGGCCGTCGTTTGAGGCATACGGCCCTCACCCGGCTCACGTCGAAGTAGTACAGACATATCTTCTGCCTATAATGGCGGAGGCGTTGAACTTCGACTTCGAGAAGGCTATCTAAGTCCTAAGCGCCGTTTGGCCCATACAGACATTAGCCCAGGTCAAACAGCGACGCAAGGGCCGACGAGTGTGCCTTCGACAGGTCGTCCAGATCGAGGCTGAACTGCCCGTCCACGGTCAGTGACCGCCCACCAACCCGCCCTAACCGCGTCGGCGGAACGCCGTTGGACTCCGCCAGGGCGGCCAACTCGTCCGCTTTATGTGCCGGCAGACTCACGATGATTCGCGCCGGTCCTTCACCGAACAGCGCAACATTCGCCGGGATTGCATCGGGCAGAGGATCGATTGACGCACCAATGTTACCCGCCAAGGCGGACTCCACGAGTGTTACAGCCAGTCCGCCGTCGCTGCAGTCATGCGCTGAGCTGAGGATGCCCTGCTCTATCGCCTGGCGGCATACAGCCTGAACCCGACATTCCAGCTCAATATCAAGAAGCGCCGGGTGGCCAGATACTGGGAGTCCCTGCTTTTGGGCGTAGACGCTGCCGGCAAGCGAGACGTCCCCCGCGCCGAGCAGAAGAATTTCGTC
>JAQBPC010000448.1 GCA_028287725.1 Chloroflexota bacterium
GGGCTATGGCCACGCGCTGCTGCTGGCCGCCGGAGAGCTGCGAAGGATAGGCGTTCGCTTTGTCGCTCAGTCCGACGCGTCGCAGCAGGGTCTGCGCCCGGTCGAGCGCTTCAGCTTTCGACATGCCCCGCACACCGACCGGCGCCTCAATAATATTGCCAAGTACCGTCATGTGCGGGAAAAGGTTGAAACGCTGAAAGACCATCCCTACTTCCGAGCGCATCCGAGCGATATTCCGGGGCGAATCCTCACTGGGATGCCCATTCACCATCCTGTAGCCCATGGGCTCTCCATCGATGAAAATCTGACCCTGCTGGATTTTCTCCAGGTGGGTCAGGCAACGGAGAAAAGTGCTCTTCCCGGAGCCGCTGGGACCGATGACCACGTAAACCTGGCCTTTCGGCACCGAAAGACTGATTCCACGCAGAACATGCAGCCGTCCAAAATGCTTGTGCACGTCCACGGCGCGGACCATCGCATGGCCGTTGCTGTCACGATTCATCACTGTCGCATCCTCTCGGTCTCCAAGCGGGGTTGTTAGGCGCGCCGGCCACCTATGGCCTGCTGCATCCGGCCACCAAACCAGTCGCCGAAACGGCCCGCTTCACCAGCCCGCCGGTCACCCAACCGGCTCTCGATATACCTCTGGATGACCGTGAAGATCGATGTCAGGATCAAATAGTAGATCGCGGCAATCATGAGAAGCTCGAGTGGATGGAACGCGCCGTCGCAGCTCGAGCACGTGTAGATATTCTGCGTCCGCTGTAACAGCTCCGACAGCGCAATCACGGACGCCAGCGATGTCGTCTTCAGCATGCTGATGACTTCATTGCCGGTTGGCGGAATCACCACACGCATTGCCTGCGGAAGGACTATGCGGCGCATGATCTGGCCGTAGCGCATGCCAAGTGATTGCGCGGCTTCTGTTTGGCCTTTGTCTATCGCCTCGAGGCCGGCTCGAACGATTTCGGCCATGTAGGCGCCCTCGTTCAGCCCCAAAGCGATTAGCGCGATCGTGAACTCAGGTGTTTGGGACAGTATTGTGTACCAAAGTATCAACTGCACCAGTACCGGCGTGCCGCGGAAAAGCCAGATGTACACTTCGGCGATGATTCGCAGCGGCAGAATCTTGCTGGTCTTCCCCAGTGCTGCAAAGACTCCCAATATGACGCCCATGACCATGGCGAACACGGTCAATTGGAGGGTAATCCTTGCCCCGTCTAGCAGGACACTGTTGAACAGATATTCCCGGAAGACAGACCAATTCCAGGTGAAGTTCCATGTAATCCCGAAAATGGCCTGCCTCCCTTACGACTCGTCGGCCAACCCGGCTAAGTGAATGCAGCACAGTGAACGGGTGCGCGAGCTAGAACCCCGATTTAGTGGCTGATGGCGCCCTGTTCAAGATGGTATTTCTTGAGAATGGTAAGATACTCGCCATCCTTCACGACCAGTTTGAAGGCCGCGTTGACTGCCTTCAGAATAGAAGGGTCGGACTTCCGAATGGCAATACCATAGGGCAGCGCCGCGTATTGTTTCCCCGCGATCTGAAACTGGTTGGAAAACTTGGTGCTGTCATAGACTGCTACCGGGTAGTCAGTCAATTCAGCGCTAACACGGCCCAGCGCAACCTGCTGGAGGGCAGTCGTATCCTGCTGATACGTCTTGATCGTAATTTGCGGCTTTCCCGCCTTCTTGAGCGCCACGTTCGCGGCATTCGCGGCGTCTACTTCAGTCGTGCCCGCTTGCATCGAGACGGCCTGCCCGGACAAATCGGCGAGCGTGCTGATGTGCTTGGGATTCCCCTTTTTCACCACGATGCTCTGGCCGGCGAGGAAGTAGGATACAAAGTTTACCTGTTTGGCACGCGCTGGAGTGACATTCATCGACGACATGATCATGTCGAACTTGTGCTGCTGCAGGCCGATAATAATCGTGCCGAAGTCGGTGATATTCAGGAAGTTTGCCTTCAGGCCCATCTTTGCCGCCAGGGCGCGGCCGAGGTCGACATCCGCCCCAAAGGGGACATTGGCATTCGCGCCGGTGAAGTCTTCCATTGGCGGGTAACCGAAGTTGGTTCCGATGGTCAGCGTGCCGCTGACCTTGAGACCGGTCGGTGCGGTCACTGGCGCGGCGCCATGAACGGAGCTGGAGAGCGGCACGAGGGCGGCGAGGGCCACCATGGCGATAGCCAGGCGTAAACGTTTCATGTTGCTCCCTAAATAATGGGTGATCGCTTTCCCTGCGGGCTCAAAAAGACGAACGACGAAACAGCCAATCCCGACTCGACGGCACGTACCGGCTGTTGGGTAGGTAAGAAATGATATGAATCCGATAACCTGCGGGCTACGCTGGTCGCTCTACGGGCTTACACACCTCCTTTGAGGGATGATTAGGCTTTGCAAAATCAAACTCGAGGCCGGAAGCTTGTCCGTGATCATATCCGCGTTCACATAATCCACGAATGTGTGGATATTGACAAGCCTTGTCGCATTTCTTTTACGCCGCACCGCGCGATGGCCCATGTAGGGTCAACGCCGACAATTCCGTATGAAGACGCCTGCGTGACTCAGCGAAAGGCTGGGATTACTTCGTTGGCGAAAAGCTCAAGGCCCTGGAGGTCAAATGGAGCCCCCATGCCGATCACCCAATAGGTCACGCCGACGTCAATAAAGGCCTGCAACTGGCCGCGGATATCCTCGGGCGTTCCCAGCAGCCAGCGGTCACGCTGAGCATCAAAATCTTCTTCGACCCGACTGGCCGCCGCGCGCGCCTTACGCTCGGCCTCCTCGCGTGAACGGGCGATGGCCAGCAATGGGTGGCACGATAA
>JAQBPC010000453.1 GCA_028287725.1 Chloroflexota bacterium
CCAAGTTGGAAATGAAGAGCCCTTACATGCAGCGTAACAAACGGGGCCTCGCCCCCTGGCAAACTCGTTGGGTCACCCTGCACGATGATCTGCACCTGCTCGAGGTGCTGCTCGAAGCCATTACCGCCAGTCCGGAATACCTGACCGAATACTGGGCCCTAAGTGCGGATGTACTCAACTATGGCCAGGATCTGCAAGCGGCATATGAAGTCGAGCTCGCGACACACGGCGACAAGGGTAGCGACGACGAGACCTTCTTCGCCCTGCGCAAGCGCCTCACGATGTTACAGGCTCGCGCGCAAACGCTGTCGCTGGAGAACGAGATCGATTAAGAGGCAGTCTGTCGAGCCTTCAGGCGCCAGCAGATGCGTGGACTGCTCATGCAGCGGGTCTGCTCCGCAACGGTCAGCGGGGGAGTGTCTTTGAGACAGTAAATCTCGTAAAGCACGACCTCGCGGTCCTCAATATCTTCCAAGTCGCCAGAGTTCACCCAGTTCTCCCGATAGAACGGGCAAGCCCCTTTGTGCCGGCGAAATCGCGCTTGGTCTTCCACCCCTGTCTCCCCAGCTCCGGCGAGGCGCCCCCTAACGCCCGCGTTCGGTCTAGTGTAGCAAACGATGAGCTAATGTACGCGCGGATTGAAGGCAGCTCCGGCAGGATCCATTGTGCGTTCTTCGGCCCAGGTGAACTTAATAATTCCGCGCCGGACGAGTGGTAGCGTGTAGCCAACCAAGGCGCTGGACCAGCGTTTGCATACTGTTGGCCGAGGCCCCAGAGAACGAGTAGTCCCCCGCCTACGACTCCGCGGGAGGAACCACGCTACGGGGCTCAAGCTGCTGAGTCACCACACGCGGCTCCGGCGTCACTTCGGCGATGTGCGCTTCAGCGTGGTGCGCCGCGGCTTGGCGCCGGCGTGCAGCGATCACCACTATTGCCACCACAACGACGACGACAACGATCACCGTGCCAAGCAGGCCAAGCGCGGAAATCACGCTTTTGAGCTTGTCCAGGTTGCGGCCGAGCTGGTAACCGAGGATGCCGAATGTGGTGCTCCAGAGCACCGCGCCGAAGAAGTTGTAGATGAGAAACCGAATCGGATTCATGTGGTTGACGCCCGCCAGGAAGGCCGCCCAGGCGCGAAGCACGGCGAGGAATCGCCCGAAGAACACCGTAGCGCCACCGTACTTCCGGAAGTACTTTTCGGCCGGCACAAGGTGCGATTCCTGTACAAACGGCAGCTTCCGTACCAGTGCCCTGCCACCGGTCCTTCCCACCCAAAAGCCGAGATTGTCGCCCATTGTGGCGCCGAAGACACAGGCAACGATAACCCAAGCCTCGTTTAGGCCGCAGCCCTGAGCGGCGTAGACCGACGCCGCCAGGAGCATGGTCTCACCTGGGAACGGTATCCCCGTGCTCTCGATCGCAATAAACAGCGCCACGACAAGATACCCGTAGGTATCGAGAAAGTGCGCGATGCCGATATCAAGACCGAGCACCCGGAGATGGTTCAGCCAATCCGGTAGCGACGTACAGGCAGCCAGTAACGCAAACACAGGCTCAGTCTACCTTGAACGCGAACACTGGCCTAGTCTACCTTTTCGATATGAGCACCAAGCGCGCTTAAACGGTCGACGAAGTTCTCGTAGCCACGCTCGACTAGCTCCACGTCGTGAATCTCGCTCGTCCCATTCGCCGCTAGAGCCGCCAGCACCAGCGCGGCGCCGGCTCGTAAATCGGGGCTGTACACCGTGCGCGAGCGGAGCGCTGTTTTCCCGGTCACCACGCAGCGATGCGGATCGCACAGCACAATGTTTGCTCCCATCGAGACGAGCTTGTCGATGAAGAACATGCGGCCTTCGTACATCCAGTCATGGATCAACGTCGTGCCGGCCGCTTGCGTTGCCAGAACGATCATGACCGACGCGAGATCGGTGGGAAAGCCCGGCCAGGGGTCCGTGGCAATTTTCCGGGTCGCCACGACCTCGGAGGGCAGCACGTGCAGCGTGCCCTCACCGATCTCGAAGCTCACGCCCATCCGGCGCAACACAAGCCCGATCAGCTCGAAGTGCTCCGGCACGAAGTTCCGAATAACGAGATCGCCGCCGGTCACAGCCGCGGCCACGGCAAAGGTGCCGACGTCTATATGATCGGTGCTGATCCGGTAGGTGGCGCCATGAAGCTCGGAAACGCCATCGACCTGGATCACGTTACTGCCGATACCGGAGATCCGCGCACCCATCTGCACCAGGAATCGACAGAAATCCTCTACGTGCGGCTCACAGGCCGAATGCTTGACGATAGTGCGGCCTTTGGCCAGGCACGCTGCCATCACCGTGTTCTCGGTTGCCGTGACCGACGCTTCGTCCAGGAAGACGCTAGCGCCGATCAGTTGCCTGGCGACGATGTCGTAATCATCATCCACTTCGCTGACCTGGGCGCCCATGGCGGTCAGCGCGTCGAGATGGGTCCCGATATCGCGGCGACCAATCACGCAGCCGCCCGGATGGTGGGTTCGCACATGCCCGTGTCGCGCCAGCAATGGGGCCAATAAGGTCACGGCGGCACGCATCTTTTTCACCAGGTGAGGGTTCAGCCTGGTCTCGCGTACGTCCGCGCAACAAATACGTATTTCGCTGCTCCCGAGCCCTTCCACTTTCGCGCCGAGCTCACGGAGTAAGTTACCCATAACGACCACATCGGTAATCTGGGGAACGTTGGTTAACACACACTCATCGTCAGTCAGTAACGTCGCGGCCATAATCGGCAACACGGCGTTCTTATTGGACGCCGCTTCCACCGTCCCTTGTAGCGCGACACCACCTTTGACTACGTAGCGGGACATTCTATCTCCTCGAGTTCAGGGTACCGCCGCCTGCCGGCGGCTCTTTCCTATTATAGACCGGCACCTTGTAGCCCAGCAGAAATCTACTGGCCCATGACCAGCTTGCGTATAACCATTAGTGACGGTACCTTCAAATGAGAGCCCCGAACAATCCCCAATATTGAGAATAGGCACGATCCTGAGCAACCGTGGATCCACTGAGCCTGTCATCGTCATGGTGGGCACGGACCATACAATTGCGCCTTTGGCGCTCCGAGAGCGTCTCGCTCTTGACGGCAAGGCAGCGGCACAACTCCTCCAGGGGCTACACGCCAACCACACCGTTTCCGAGGCGGCGCTGCTGTCTACCTGCAACCGCTCAGAGGTGTATCTCGTTACCACCGAGCCGACGGTTGCCAGGGAGCTTGTCCGCAGGGCGTTCGCGGAAGCGTTAGGCGAGCATGCTGCCGGGCTCGACGATCTGCTCATCGAACGCCAGGGTCCAGAGGCGGTACGCCACCTCGCGGCAGTTGCTGCCGGCCTGCAGTCCATGGTCGTGGCGGAAAGCCAAATCCTCGGTCAGGTGCGTTCCGCGATCGAGCAAGCGAAGCATCTCGGCACCAGCGGGATCCATCTCGGCACCGCATTCCGAGCAGCCATCGCTTGCGGGAAGCGCGTCCGCACCGAGACCGCGATCGGCCACGCCGACATAAGTGCGAGCAGCGTGCTGATAGACCTGCTCGCGCGCGACGGTATCGACTGGGCGGCACAGCGAGTGCTGTTAATTGGCGCGGGCCGCATGAATACCGTTACGGCGGAGCGGCTTCAGGCCCTCGGCGCCGGCGAGATCGTGGTAACGAGCCGCACCGCGGAAGCGGCCGCTGCTATGGCAGCCGCGGTTGGCGGACGTGCCGTGCCGCTCACGAGAATCGCCGATGAGGCGCGTCTCGCAACGCTTATTGTCTCTGCCACGCGCTCACCCGGCTTGATGCTGACCCCCCCAATGTTGGAAGGGCGCCGGCCACACAACCTGACCATTGTCGATCTCGCCGTGCCGCGCGACGTAGACCCCACTGTTGGCGAGCTGCCCGGCGTGACGCTGCTGGACATCGATCACCTGCGCGACCTGCAGGACCGGCAGGGGCTGACAGAGGCGCTGGCTGACGCTGCCGCCATGGTGGAGGAAGCAACCAAGGATTGGCAGACCTGGTGCCGCACGCGGGAGGCCGTGCCGCTGATCGCGGACCTGCGCGCTCACGTCGACCGGCAGAAACAGGCGGAGCTCACGCGCACGTTAGCGCACCTGGAGCACCTGTCCGACGAGGATCGCGCCGCGGTCGGCGAAATGGCCCATCGCCTGGTGAACAAGATGTTCCATCACCTTGCGGTGCGGATGAAGCAGGCAGCGGCAGACCCCGAGCTCGGCGAGCATTACATGGAGGCCGCGCGCTACCTGTTCCAAGGAGATGGGACAGACACGCGAGAGCCCGCTCCTATAGACGAGGTACATGCCGCGCACCCCGTGCGCTAGGCATTGTGCAAGTGAGCTAGCGCCCCAGGTTTTCTCAGGCGCTTCGAAAAGCAAATGAGGCGGTTGCTCTCGAGAGCAACCGCCTCATTTTGTAGATTTCGTA
>JAQBPC010000486.1 GCA_028287725.1 Chloroflexota bacterium
CACGAAAGTCCGGCAGGTTGACGCTGGTATCGGCGGACACCGCTCCGACCAGCGTCACTCGCGGAAAATCCAGACCCTTGGCCACGATCTGCGTGCCAACGAGCACGTCTATCTCTCCACGTGCGAATCGATTGAGTATTGCTTCGTGGCCGAACTTTCCCGACGTCACGTCACGATCGTATCGCTGCACACGTGCCCCTGGGAACCGGATCTGTACCTCGTGCTCTACCTTTTGCGTCCCAAGCCCGAAGTAGCGAATCCGCCAACTTCCACGGCCCTGGCACAATGTGGGTACCGGCGCCCTGTCATCGCACCGATGGCACTGCAGCCGTTCCCCATGCGAGTGGTATGACATAGGGATATCGCAGTGCCGGCATTTGACGACACGCCCGCAATCGCGGCAGTTCACGAACGTGGCATTGCCACGCCGGTTGAGAAATAGAATCGCCTGTTCTCGACGCGAGAGTGTCCGTTCCATGGCGCCAGCCAGGGCTCGGCTAAAAATCGAGCGGTTACCCGCCTTGAGCTCAAGTCGCATATCGACGATTTGGACGGCCGGGAGTCCGGCATCGGTTTGTACGTTAGACTGCACACCGCTCATTCGCAGTTGCGTGCCTGCGTTCGACGCAGCGCTCTGCGGAACGTTGTCCGCCTTGGACGCCTCGAGTTGCGCCGTGCGTACCCGAGTTCGCATGGTGAGGAGCCGATAATTGCCGTGTTCAGCTTTATGAAAGCTGGTGACATCGGGTGTGGCGCTGCCAAGAATGACCACGGCGCCGGTAATACGCGCAAGCCGTTCGGCTACGTCTCGAGTGTGGTATCTCGGAGTTGAGTCCTGCTTATATGAGGCGTCGTGCTCCTCGTCAATGACTATCAGTCCCACGTTTGACACTGGACTGAAAACGGCCGAGCGCGCACCTACCACGACGCTACATTCACCACGCCTGATGCGCTGCCACTCGTCGTATCTCTCTCCCGCGCTCAGTCTGCTGTGCAAGAGAGCGACCTGGCCGGGAAACCTGCCCGCGAACCGTGTAACAGTCTGTGGCGTAAGGCCGATTTCCGGCACGAGAACAATTGCCTGTCGACCCGCCGCGAGCGTGTCGGCCACGGCTCTGAGATACACTTCGGTTTTTCCACTACCCGTAATGCCGTGCAAGAGAAATGTGGATCCATCACGCGCTGCCAATGCGTGTCCGATTGGCCGATACACGACATCCTGCTCGGGCGTGAACGCCGGCGCCTCGTGGCGCGCTATGTCTCGGTGAGCAAGAGGATCTCGACGAACGGCGTGCTTATAGGTCAGCACGATTCGACGCGTGACGAGCCGCGAAACAGCAGTTGATTCAATATGGAGGTCGTCTCGAAGGTCGCTCAGTGCGGCCTCGCCGTTTCTCTCCGCGAGGTAATTCACGATGCCACGCTGACGTTCAGTGAGCCGTTCCGTAGGATCAAATGGCTGGAGCACAACGACAGTCTCGGTTTGCTCGAGTACCGCGGCTCTTCCCAAGGTCATTGTCCGCGCGAGCACGCCCCTTCGAACGAGACTGTCCAGGGCCGCTGCGATGGGTTTCGGGTCTCCTTTGGAGGCCAGGCGTTGTGCCGTGACGGGTCCTTGATGTTGCACTGCCTCGACGAGCTGGCGCTGCAACGGACTCAAGCGAGCGGTTCCAAGGTCTGCCCCACTGTTTGCTTCATACAGGGCGACAGCCGCGCGTTCGACGCCTGATGGCAGCATGCCGCCTATCGCGTCGCTCAAATCACACGCGTAATACGCTGCGATCCAGTGCGCAAGATCAAGTTGTGCCGGGGTAAGGCATGGAAGCGGATCGAGGCTTTCCGCAATGTTTCGTAGCTTGAGGTCGCCGGGGTCTGCAATGTCCACCGCGAGAACTACGCCTTGCAACACACGTGGCCCGAACGGAACCTGCACCAGGTGGCCTGGGGCCACCTGGTGTTTCAATTGATCCGGTACTCGATAGCTATAGGTGGTGCGAGCCCCTACGCGCCCAATGAGCACGACCTTGGCGATTCGCTCAAAGGATGGTCCGGGCACGGAAGCTTGAGAATCGCCCGGGGTTACTGCATTGTCGCGTTGCGTACATTGCGACATTCCATCAGGCATGGACCCCAACCTGGCGACCTTCGCCATCGGCAAGCGTTGCTTCCCCGTGTCCGCCTGAGGCCGCTTCTCGAATACATGCTCCAATAAATTCGCGGAACAATGGGTGAGGCGAATCAGGCCGCGACTTAAACTCAGGATGGAACTGAGTGCCCAGGTAGAACGGGTGATCGGCGAGCTCGATGATTTCAACCAATCGGCTATCCGGCGACAGACCGCTGAATATTACGCCGGCATTGGAAAACATGTCACGGAACTCGTTGTTGAATTCAAAGCGATGGCGGTGGCGCTCGAAGATGATCGCTTTGCCATAGGCCTGAGAGGCGAGCGTGTCCGGTACAAGGCAGCACGGCCACACGCCCAGGCGCATGGTGCCACCCTTGTCCGCGACGTCGCGCTGTTCAGGCATCAAATCGATTACCGGATATTTGGTGAAGGCGTTGAATTCCGTGCTGTTTGGCAGGTTGGTATGCAGGACCTCCCGAGCAATGTCGATAACGGCGACCTGCAAGCCAAGACAGAGACCCAGGTACGGCAGCTTATGCTCGCGCGCGAAACGCGACGCCTGCACCTTGCCTTCAACGCCGCGGTGCCCAAAGCCGCCGGGAATTACGATGCCCTCTAGACCTTCCAGCCGCGGATTAACCGGACCATGCTCTAAATCTCCAGAATCGATCCAGCTAATTTCCACGGAGCGATCGTGGAACAGTGCGGCATGGCGAATTGCCTCAGTCACGCTCAGGTATGCGTCGGGCATCCCTACATATTTGCCCACGATGCCGATGCGCACCGCCGGTTTCGGTCGCTTGATATTCTCAACAAGCGAACGCCAGCCGTCCATCTGAACGGGCGCACTTGTGAGCCGCAGCTCATTGACCAAGAACTCGCCGAGACCCGCATCCTCAAGCACCAGCGGCACTTCGTAAATCGTCTCCGCGGTGAGCAAGGGAACCACGGCTTCTTCGCTCACGTCGCAGAACAGGGCGATCTTCTCTTTGAGCTCCTGCGGCACCGGATAGTCGGAACGGCATACGATGACATCGGGCTGAATGCCGATGCCTCGCAGCTCCTTGACGCTGTGCTGGATCGGCTTGGTCTTGAGCTCGCCGGTCGATCCGATGTGCGGCAACAGAGTCACATGGATGTAGAGCACGTTGTCACGCCCCACGTCCTTGCGCATCTGGCGAATTGCCTCGAGGAATGGGAGGCTTTCAATGTCGCCGACGGTGCCGCCTACCTCGACAATTACGACCTGCGCCGACGACTGTTTGGCAACGCGCTGGATGCGCTCTTTAATTTCGTTCGTTATGTGAGGGATGACCTGAATCGTGCCGCCCAGGAAATCGCCACGGCGCACTTTCGCGATCACGCTTGAGTAAATCTGACCAGTGGTGACGTTACATCCCTTGGTCAGGTTTTCATCAATGAATCGCTCGTAGTGTCCGAGGTCCAGGTCGGTCTCGGCGCCATCGTCCGTAACGAAAACTTCGCCGTGCTGATACGGGCTCATGGTGCCGGGATCAACGTTAATGTACGGGTCTAACTTTTGAATTGAAACGGTAACATCTCGAGCCTTCAGCAGCCGGCCTATCGACGCAACGGTAATGCCTTTGCCAACCGATGACACGACGCCGCCGGTTACAAAAATGAACTTCGGTGTCATGCTTGCCTCCTTACTGCCGTGCATCAAGCACCACCACCTGCGTTTCCTGTGGCAACGAAGTCTTCGTCACGCTGAGTTTCGGTTGAGGGACAATCTGCCTGAGGCCCATCTCATGGCAGAACTTCTCTATCGATGCGAGCCCTTCTTGGTCCGCGGCCG
>JAQBPC010000503.1 GCA_028287725.1 Chloroflexota bacterium
AGGCCGGCTTACGCGAAGCGCTGGCGGTGCTGACCAGGGCATTGCCCGAGAACCAATCCACCGCGAGGTGACGCGTCAGCTACCCGCGGATTGCAGCTACGTGCCTGACGGCGAGACTACTCAGGCCTCGGCGACATCGGACGCGTGGTCGACAAGGGCGAGGTCCTCGCGGCGAGCGGCGAGCAAGGCATCGACCGCCAGCAACTGGCGTGGCGTGATGTACACGAGCAGCGCAAGCGCGGCCAATAGGACATCCCGGACGAGATCCCAGGGGCCAATATTGTTGCCGCCCACAAAGGCCGTAATGATGGGATTATCGATGCCAACCACGCAGCCACAGTTGCCGGTGTGCCCGCGCGCGAGCTGCACGGCGAGCGAGACCACGAACACGCCCAGGAGGGCAATGGTAACGGCAGCGGCGACCCGGGTGAACAACCCAATCAACAGGTAGACGCCGAGCAGGATCTCCAGCCACGGCAGGGCCAGCCCGAAAGGCTGGGAAATCGCCGAGGGGAGCATATTATAGCCCTCTACCGTGTGCACGAAGACCCAGGGATGGGCTACCTTGCTGGCGCCTGCGATGATGAACACCGCCGCCAAAAACCAGCGGGCCGCCAGACTGCCGTAACGCAGGAGATCTGTTGTTGCTATCATAACCGCGTTCAGGGTACGCCACTCACCGCCAAGCGGCAAGTAAGGCTGCGAATATCAGGCGCAAATATAGGGCGTTATAGGTATCCGCATGCGAGTGGTACGCTATAGCAAAGGTGTACCCGGGCGCATTGATGGGCCCACTAAATCGACATAGTGTAGCGAGCATAGAGGGCCCGCAGGAGGCAAACCCGTGAGCACCGAGGCACGTGCCAGGGGCGGTGAAAACGAAGCCCAGGAAGTAACGGCGACTGACGCGTCGGTGAGTGCGACCGGCCTGTCGCTGTACATCAACCGTGAGCTGAGTTGGATAGAATTCAACCGCCGCGTGCTCGAAGAAGCCGCCGATGCGCGCTACCCCCTCCTTGAGCGGATCAAATTCCTCTCCATTTTCAACTCCAATCTCGACGAATTCTTCATGATTCGCGTCTCCGGCTTGAAGGAACAGCTGCTTGCGGGACTGGCGGAGCCGGCGCCCGACGGGTTGACCGTGAGCGAGCAGCTGCGCGAGATACGAAAAGCAGTTGAGTCGATCAACAAAGTGCAGCGACAGCTGTTTAGCGAGCAGCTAAGCCCTGAGCTGGCCGATCAGGGCATCCGCATCGTCGATCTCTCACGACTGCAAGCGGCCGAGCGGGCAATGCTTACAGATTACTTCGAGCGCGAGGTCTTCCCTGTGCTCACGCCGCTGGCCTTCGACCCCGTCCATCCCTTCCCACACATCTCGAACCTGAGCCTGAATTTGGCGGTGATGGTGACCGATCCCGAGGAGGGAGAGCGATTCGCCCGGGTGAAGATTCCCGACGTGCTGCCGCGGCTGGTGCCGGTACAGACGCCGGGAGCCAGCCAGGTGCTGATGGCCGGTACATCGCGCCAACCACTGACATTCGTCTGGCTCGAACAGCTCGTGGCGGCAAATCTGGGGGCGCTCTTCCCTGGTTTAGAGGTTGTTGAATCGTACGCCTTCCGCGTGATCCGCGATGCTGATATCGAGATCCAGGAAGATGAAGCGGCCGATCTCTCACGATCAATCGAGGCCAGCTTGTTGGAGCGGCGCTTCGGCTCCGTGGTGCAGCTCACGGTGGAAACGGCGATGCCGCAACGCCTGCGCACGCTGCTGATGAGCAACCTGCAGATCGGACCGGACGACGTATACGCCGAAGACAGCCCGTTGGGCCTCGCCGACCTGCGGGAATTGCTGAAATTGGACCGGCCTGACCTGAAAGACCCGCCTTTCGCGCCGCGTATTCCGCCCGCGCTCCGCGCCACTGGCGAGGAGCTCTTTGCCGTGTTGCGCCGGCAAGACGTGTTGTTGCACCACCCTTTCGATTCGTTCACGCCGGTCGTCGAGTTGATCCAGACGGCAGCGCGTGATCCGCAAGTGCTGGCGATCAAGCAGACGCTCTACCGCGTGGGAAGCCACGCGCCGGTCGTCGACGCGTTGATGGATGCCGCCTCCCATGGGAAACAAGTTGCGGTGCTGGTGGAGCTGAAAGCCCGCTGGGACGAGGAGAATAACATTGAATGGGCACGCGCGTTGGAGCGCGCGGGCGTGCACGTGGCGTACGGGATGATAGGGCTGAAGACCCATGCCAAGATCGCCTTGATCGTGCGGAAGGAGCGCGACGGCATTCGCCGCTACGTTCACATGGGAACGGGAAACTACAACGCGACTACCGCGCGTATGTATACCGATTTCGGCCTGATCACCTCGCGTCCGGAGGTCGGCGCCGATGCCTCGGATCTGTTCAATTACCTCACCGGATATTCCGGCCAGGCCACGTTCCGACGCCTGCTGGTGGGCCCGGTGAGCCTCCGGCCAAGCTTCCTGGAGCGGATCGAGCGGGAGATTGCCTGCCACGCCAAAACCGGGGATGGCCGGTTGATCTTCAAGATGAACTCGCTGGTCGACCCGGAGATGATTCAGGCACTGTACCGCGCGTCACAGGCCGGCGTGCGCGTCGATCTCCTGGTGCGCGGCGTCTGCTGCCTGCGGCCCGGGATTCCGGGGGTGAGCGTGAACATACGGGTGACCAGTATCGTGGGGCGATTCCTGGAGCACAGCCGCATCTATTTCTTCAACAACTGCGGCGATGAGGAGATATACCTGGGGAGCGCCGATCTCATGCCGCGGAACCTGGACCGGCGGGTGGAGACTCTTTTCCCCATCGAAGACCCCAGCCTCCGCGCCTTCCTGCGCGGGGACGTGCTCGAGGTATATATGCGCGACACGGTGAATGCGCGCGAGCTACATGCCGACGGCAGCTATACACGCGTGACGCCTAAGCCGGATGAGCCGCCGTTCGACAGCCAGGCATACTTCCTGGCGCAGGCGAGCGGGGGCTCTGAATTGCCGCCGTCGTTCCGGACTCCTATTATGGGGTAGCGCCCGCGGTATCGGTGAGGGCGAGGGCCAGCCGGGCATTCCCGGCAAGCGCCTGCTCCATCTGTGCGATGCTGATCCGCTCATCGGCGATGTGGCAATGCTCCTCCAGGCCGGGGCCAAAGCCCAGCGGCGGCACACCGGCGTCGTGCAAATGGCCGCCGTCGGTGGCGAATCGCCAGAGGCCGGCCGGTCCGCTGCCAAGTACCTGCTCGGCGATCTGCACTGCCCAGTGGTCCTCCGGCAACGCGTAGGGGCGGAAGACCGAGGGGAGGCTCAGCTTCATGCCGCTGTAGCTGGTCATGTCATCTTGCACGACAGCCACCGTGCCGTGGCTGCCAGGGAGCAGCGCCGCATCGAGCCTGGCCTGCAGGGTCTTGACCATCGAGCCGGCATCCTCACCGGGAACGGTGCGCCAATCGAGATGAATGCTGACACTTTCGGGGATCACGTTGATGCTCTCGTTATCCGAGCGGTAGATGGTTGGCGCCAGCGTGGCGGAGCCGAAGTCGGGGTGCGAGGCCATGGGCAGGTCGCGCAGCGCGAGCAGGAACCCGGCGGCGACCGTGTGCGGATTCACCGCGCGATCGGGCATGCTGGCATGTCCTGCCTTGCCGGTGATCGTCACCTGCAAGCCGGTGCGGCCGCGGTGCCCGCGCTTGAGCAGACAGTTGCTGGGCTCGCCGACGATGGCGCTATCGGCCCGCAGGTGCGTGGCCAGGTGTTGCATGCCCAACCCACCGATTTCCTCCATCACCACGGCGGTGACATAGACATCGCCGGCCGGCAGCAGGCCCGCGGCGCGGAGCAGCGGCACGGTGTAGACCTGGCATGCCAGCGATCCTTTAATATCCGTGCTGGCGCGTCCCCAGAGTTGCCCGTCGGCAATCTGGCCTGAGAAGGGATCGACATGCCAGTGGGAGCGATCGCCGGGGGAGACGTGGTCCATGTGGGTGTTGAAGAGCAGCGAGCGCCCGGAGCCGGAGCCGCGCAGGAGGCCAATCACGTTCCCAGCGGCATCGACCTGTACCTCGTCGTAGCCGAGCTTCTGCATCTCCTGCCGCACGAGCGCGGCAACGTCACCCTCCTGGCCGGGCATGCTGGGTGTCTGCACCAAACGCGCCGCGAAGGCAACGGTAGCATCGATCTGGGCGGCGGCATGGGCGCGAATGGTCTCGGACACGGACATAACGACTCTCCTCCCTGGCAGTTTCGTAGGGGAGTATAGCGGATTGGCGCCCAATGGCTTTACGGGCTGGACAGGTAGTGAAATACTGGAATTATCGGAAGTGGGCTGTGCCGGACGGCGGTACCGGCTAGCAGCGACGGGTTTCCGAGCAGGGGCACCCTCTGGAACGGACGCCGGCCAGTGACACTCGGGATGCCCGCCCGAAAGGAGGGATCGCGCGGACGTTCCACGCCAAATGTGGACTATACTCCGCTTGTGCCACGCGTGCACCAAGTACCGCAGGCTAGCGATGCAGCAAGTAACGGGAGGTAGCCGATCATGGCCGAGGAAGAGACACTTGTCGTTGCCGTGGAAGACACCCTGACTGCAACTATCGTGGCCGTGGAAGCGGCGCACGTGGCTGTCGCCGCCGGTACCAGAACCTTGATATTGCTACACGTGCTCGACCAGCGCACGCTCTCCGGTGCGGCGGTGGCGATGAGCGGCTACTACATCCCGATAGCGGAGACGCCGGAAGAAGGCGAAACGCTGCTCAAGCTGGCCGAAGAGATCATACGCACGGAGTGCAAGGCCCTGGGTAAACCCGTGCCGGCCATAGAGCATCTCACGGTGGAAGGCAGCCCGGGCACGAGTATCGAGCAGGTGATGAAGGCCTCGGGAGCGCAGGGCATCGTGCTAGGTGCGCGACGCCCCCATGCATTTGGCCGGCTAACCCATCCCAACGTACGCGAGTATCTCACCGGGCACACCAACGTGCGAATCCATGTTGCTTCGCTGGAAGCGCCGAGCGACGAATGACGTGGTGATGCTCGTTACCGCTACCGCACATCTGGTATAATTAAGAGAGGTAGCCACACCAGCCACCGAGTTCGAATTCGTGCCTGGCAGCGATGTCGTCATTACCCGTGACGGAGGATTCGCCCCTTTGCCGGCGCCCCCGCCAACTGACGAGCTCACAGGCCTGTTGTTATGCCAGCTGGACGTTGAGCTAGCCGGTACCCTTACGACAGCGGTCGAGCACATCGTCGACCGGCAGCTCGAGCGTGGCGGCGTAATACCGTGCTACCAAAGCCTTTCACGCAGATGAGCGATGCCGGAGACCTGTACCAGTTTGCCGCATGCCTACTAGGGCAATAAACTGGTACTAAGAGGTCTTGACACTAAAGGTCAAGTAAGCCTATACTCCATCATTCCCAACATCCTTCCCCGCAACTGCCCCGGGCTGCGACGATCCGTGCGTCCGTGCTGCATCAGGACGCCAACGTGCACGATACCACCTCGGCCTCTCGCATGCGGCGTCATATGGAGGAATATACCTACTCAACTCCCCATGAAGGTCGGCTCGATACCTTTGGGTAAGCGGGCGCTACAGGTATGGCACTTTTCTCGACCGCACATCATTGGCTGCGAGAGGACGCTGACGTTGAGCCAGAATCTTGACCGTAATCTCGGACTCGAAATCGTACGCGTCACCGAAGCCGCCGCGCTTTCTGCCGGCCGCTGGATGGGCAAGGGGGCAAAAGAGGATGCCGACCAGGCCGCGGTGGACGCGATGCGCTTCGCGCTTTCAACCGTGGATATGGACGGCGTCGTGGTAATTGGCGAGGGCGAGAAGGACGAGGCGCCGATGCTCTATATCGGCGAGTCGATCGGGAACGGTCTGCCACCGCAAGTAGATATCGCGGTAGACCCTATCGATGGCACACGTCCCCTGGCCAAGGGCATGCCGAACGCTCTGGCGGTGGTGGCCCTGGCCGATCGCGGCAGTATGTATTACCCGCCGAATATTGTGTATATGGACAAGATCGCCGTTGGCGCCGCGGGCAAGGGCCGTATTCACCTCGACGCGGAGCCGGCAGAGAATCTCGCCGCGTTGGCCAAGGCACGCGATTGCGACGTGGGCGATCTGACCGTGTGCGTGCTGGAACGGCCACGGAACGAGACACTGATTGCGAAGGTGCGCGCCGCGGGCGCCCGGCTGAAGCTCATCTTGGATGGTGACGTGGCCGGCGCGCTGACCGCGGCAATGGAGGACTATACCGGCGTAGATATGTTGATGGGCATTGGCGGCGCCCCGGAAGCAGTGCTTGCGGCGTGCGCGCTGAAGTGTTTGGGTGGCGAGATTCAGTGTCGCCTGTGGCCACGCAACGAAGAGGAGAAACAGGCGGCTATTGATGCGGGGCTAGACCCCAACGAGTTTGATCGCGTGTTGACCACCGACGATCTCG
>JAQBPC010000530.1 GCA_028287725.1 Chloroflexota bacterium
CTGCTGCTGGCCGGGCGGGAACGGCCGTTCTGGACATACTACGCCAGACGCCAGATGTGGGACCCCAGCGCGCTGGCCGAGGAGGACATCGACGAAATGGTGCACTCGGCCGAGCAGCCGGGCGGCAACAGGGCCATCTTGGAGATGTACCGCGCCCGCCAGACCGACGCCGAACAGAACCGCCCGCATTACGCCGACCCGATCAGCTGCCCGGTCCTGGCTGTCGGCGCGGAAGCCTATCTCGGGGACGAAGTATCCAAACAGCTCGCGCAAGTGGCCCGCGACGTCCGCGGCGCCGTCATCCCCGCGTCCGGTCACAACATCGCGCTGGAGAACCCGGTCGCCCTGGCCCAGGCCTACCTCGACTTCTTCGCAGGCGGCTAAATACTCCAGCCACATTTCGTGATCTATGCCAGGTAGGCTGTCAATCTTATGTTGACCGATGAGGATCTTGTGGCGCGGGTAACCGACCTGGATGATTTCCATGTGAGCGACGAACGTCGTGATCTGCCCAATGTCGAGAAGCTCGCAAGGGTTCTCATCGGTCTCGCAAGAGTGCAGGAACTCAACCAACCCGCAGCCACACAGAGTGGCCACAAACCGACACCTGCGGTGAGTTAGAACCTCGAAACACCGTCCTGGCCTGGCGTTCTACCGGACGCCAGGCCATAGGCTTGACTACGCGGAGTCAAAACCGCAGGTCAAAAGCGAGTAGAACTCTTAAGTGGAGCAGAGGGGATTCGAACCCCTGACCTTCTGAATGCCATTCAGACGCGCTCCCAACTGCGCCACTGCCCCGGGTTACCTTGGCTTTGTCCGATTAGGACGCCGCCTCGGCTACGACAAGCGGTCGAACGCTAATGCGCTGTCGATTCTTAACTTGTCGCTCGAAGAACACTTCACCCTCGACCAACGAGTAGATGGTGAAGTCGCGGCCCATGCCGACATTGTCACCAGGCTTAAACCTTGCGCCGCGCTGACGAACGATGATGTTACCGCTGATCACCCGCTCGCCACCATAGCGCTTCACGCCCAGGCGCTTCGATTCGCTATCGCGCCCGTTGCGCGAGCTGCCTACGCCCTTCTTGTGCGCCATCCTACTTTACCTTCTCTCTACCGACTTGCGCAAGAGCGGGAAACTGCGCTTTTGCCACTATCTTAGCTGATCCTAGCCGCACGATAATCTTTGTGCCTGGGAGCAGCCGTCGACCCGCGGCGCAGCGCTGTTACTTCCCGTTCTGAATACCCTGCACCAGCACGTGTGTCTGGCTCTGGCGATGGCCGGTCTTCCGGCGATATCGCACCTTCGGCTTGTACTTGAAAATGATAATCTTGGGACCGCGGTCCTGCCGCACAACCTTACCCGTCACCGTGGCGCCGGCGATCGTCGGCGTTCCCACCGTGACACTCGTGTCGTCGTTGATCAATAATACCTGGTCGAACTGCACTTCTTGGCCAGCCGCGATATCAAGTTTCTCGATCGTCAGCGTCTCGCCAATTTGCGCCTTGTATTGCTTACCGCCAGTTACCACTACTGCGTACACAGCATCCTCACCATTTGCCCATATTTGAGGGCGCGCTAAGACGCCACAAGGAAAGACGATATCAATTTCACAGTACCCTTGTCAAGCTATTAGCGTTTGGTATGCTGACGACTGTATTTGGATTCGCCTCGAATCCACTGTACCCGTTTCAGCTTGGAGGGCGTGTCATTGCCATCCCACTCACCTCGCAACATGCTGGTCACGGGAGGCGCCGGCTTCATAGGCAGCGCCTATGTGCGCCTTGCGCTGGCCGATCCGCGGCTCGAGCGACTAACGGTACTTGATAAGCTCACTTACGCCGGAAACCGCGCAAACCTGGATGGCGTGGCCGGCGATCCGCGCTTCCATTTCGTTCAAGGTGACATCGCGGACCCTGCAGCCGTGCGCACCTGTCTGACCGGCATCGACACCGTGGTGAATTTCGCGGCCGAGACGCACGTAGACCGATCGATTCAGGACGCGAGCTCCTTCGTGCTGACGGATGTCTACGGCCTCCATATACTCCTGGAAGCGAGCCGGTCGGCCGGGGTTGAGCGGATCTTGCATGTGTCGACGGACGAAGTATACGGCCATGTTGAGCACGGCTCGTCCAGCGAGGACGACTGCTTGCTGCCACGTAGCCCATACGCCGCGAGCAAGGCCGGCGGGGATTTGCTCGCCCGCGCGTATTTCGTGACGCACGGTTTGCCTGTCGTTATTACTCGCGGATCCAACACCTTTGGCCCCCGCCAGTATCCGGAAAAGTTGATGCCGCTATTCATCACCAACGCACTGGATGGACTGCCCGTACCGGTGTATGGTGATGGCTTGCAGATTCGCGAGTGGATCTCGGTCGACGACCACTGCCGCGGGATCCACACCGCGCTCACCTTGGGCGTCCCAGGCAACATCTATAACGTCGGCAGCGGACACGCTCGTACGAACCTGGAGGTCACGCTGCGCATCCTTGACCTTTGCGGCCGAGGGCCGGACTTGATACAACATGTCGAGGATCGCAAAGCACATGATCGGAGATATTCGATCGACTGTACAAAGCTCATGTCCCTTGGTTGGCATCCCGAGCGCGGGCTCGAGCCGGCGCTTGCCGAAACGGTTGCCTGGTATAAAGAGAACCAGAACTGGTGGCGACCCCTGCGGGGTCGGGCCGACTTTGTTGAACATTATCAGCGAACTTACAAGGGTACTTCCACGCAGTGATTGTATGCCTCGGCGACTTGATCCTTGATGTTCTAATCCGGCGCGCGGGCAACCGCGAATCAAGTAACAATCCAGACCAGTTGGCAGTCGCACCAGGAGGAGCCGCGGCCAACACCGCCGCCTGGCTTGCGTATGCCGGCGCGGAATCGGGCTTTCTTGGCTCGGCCGGCGACGACTTCGCCGGGGATATGCTCATTCACGACCTCGAGCAGCATTGCGTCGTCTGCGTCGTCTCGCGGTCGGAGACGCATCCAAGCGGGATCCTTCTGCTGGAAACCGGCTCAGAGGGGCAGGTTCGTGCCACGGCGCAGAGGGGGGCCAATGATGCCTATATGCTTGACGACGTACAGCGGCAGCTCATCTCAACTGCTTCGTGGCTCCACGTGACCGCATACGCATTCTATGCGGAATCCGCGCGTCCCCAGGTGCTGGACGCCATCCAGCTTGCACGCCGCGCCGGCGCCACTATTTCGCTCGATCTTGGCGCGCCGCACTTGGTCCATCACATCGGCAAGGCGACGTACCTCGAACTTCTGCGGGTCGCCATGCCGCGGCTGTTGTTCGCCAACGAAGGCGAAGCGACGCTGCTCGCCGGCGATGGGCAGCAACCGCTGGAGGCGCTTGCCAGGCTGGCGCCCATCGCCGTGCTCAAGCGCGGCGCCGCCGGCTGCACGGTACAGTTTGAGGTGAGTCGCTTCGACGTGCCTGCGCTTCAAATCCAAGAGATCGACCCTACCGGTGCGGGCGATGCCTTCGCCGCGGGGACAATAGCCGCTCTAGATTCGGGTAAGTCCCTCCGTGAAGCAATACAGGCGGGTTCTGTGCTAGGCGCGAAGTGCGCTGCCACTGTCGGCGGCAGGCCCCCATTAGCTAGGCCCGTACGTGGCTAGCTCGTACTTCCGTGCATTGAAGTGCGCAAGGTGCTCGACCTCGCACGATCCGGATCAGCCGCAGCATCTGTGTACTGCCTGCTCGAGCCCGCTCCAGGCGGAGTACGACCTCGGCGCGGTCGCGGAAGCCGTGCGCCGCGAAGACCTTGCCGCGCGCGAGCAGTCCTTCTGGCGCTACACCGAGCTTCTGCCGCTGAAGAATCCCGGCTCACGGGTTTCGCTCGGGGAGTCGTTTACGCCGTTGCTCTCGGTTCCCTCGCTTGCGTCCGATCTGGGGCTGCCAAACCTGCTCATTAAGGACGAGGGCCTGTTGCCGACAGGCTCGTTCAAGGCGCGCGGAGCGGCTATCGGCGTATCTCGCGCGCGTGAGCTGGGCGCGGAGGTCCTTGCGCTGCCCACCGCGGGCAATGCGGGTGGGGCCTGGGCGGCATATGGCGCACGAGCGGGGCTGCAGGTACGCGTGGTGACCCCTATC
>JAQBPC010000537.1 GCA_028287725.1 Chloroflexota bacterium
ATGGCGACGAGATCCTCTGCCAGTTTTATAACTTCACGGACCATGTCGTCCAGGTTAGGCGCGGTGAGCGGATAGCTCAGGGCATATACGTCCGAGTTGATCGCGCTGATTGGGATGAGGTAGACAATTTGAGCGCGCCGACGCGTGGCGGGTTTGGCAGTACGGGTCTATAGTATGCCGCGCTGCATCATATCAATTGGCGATCGCAAGCCGATTTGGCCGCCACGTGGCCGCGGGGTAGGCATTGTACACCGTTGACATGCTGCCCTAACTGAAACCCTAAGGGTTCGACCGCCGTTCCCGCCTTTACTGACTCCTCAGCTCGCGCCGTCGGTCGATTGCACATTTAACTTGCCATATCCATCAACACAATCGGGACATTGACTTCTTAAACTCTGTGCAATTTCTTCCATTCACGCTGCTTTTCACCACATGCTTGCGTTTAGAAGGAAGACGTAGTACAGTTGTTCTAGATAGGAAATAGTCGCGGGGGTTGTCCAATGAACGCCGCTGTTTCGGTCCGAGAGCAGGGTACCGCTCAGAAGCTCGACGCATGGTTGAATACTGCGCGAGCTCGTTATGACTTATTGGTCTCCGCCGCGAAAACACCCGAACGGCGTGCAGAGCTGGCGCGTCTCGGCGCGAAATATTGTGAGCTTCGCGCTATGGTTCAAAGTCATGGCGTCAGCGAACGGGACGCCGCTTCCGCGCCTCGTCTCGCTAGCTGGCTTGCATCACAGCTCGGCGAATATGAGCGGGCATCGGCAAGCGAGCCCTTGCCCATAACCCACGTGCCGGCCGATGATCCCTTCCGCGCTGCAGCCCTAAGGCGTGTTGCAAGCACGTTTCGTAGAGAATTTGGCTATGCACCGGGGCATGTCGCGGTTCTCCGACTCGATGCGTTGCTGGCCAGGTACCCGCGTGAAGCTGTCGCGAACGCGCTTATTCAGAGTGCGCGCCGCGAGGGCCACTTGCAGTGGGAGGCCGTCGCCGCCCATTTGTGTGAGAGTGAACTGGCGGACGAAGCAGACTACTCGGCGTAGGTACTCCGCAATTACAGGCACTCACAGGCCGTGCGCTCACAAGTCGTCCTGCAATGAAGCTGTCCACGGGTTGCGGGATTTCGGCCATTGTGAGAATGTGACAGCATCATATGCCATGCGCACGCATGCCGTGGATGCTGCGGGTGCATGCCGCGATCGAAGCTGTGGAAAGGCCGCTCTATGTCTATGAACTTTGACCGCGCTGCCGGTTATTACGATGCGACGCGCGGTTATCGTCCCGAGATCGGGTCGGCGATAGCGAAATCGCTGGCGCAAGCGGTAGATGCGTCCGCGGCAACACGGTTCCTCGAAATTGGCGTAGGAACCGGACGCATTGCCATTCCATTGGAGCAGCAGGGCTACGCGATCACTGGGGTTGATATTTCCTTGGGAATGATGGCCCGGCTCGCCGATAAGGTGGCCGAGTTAGAGCGCGCAGGTCGACCGGTTGATGTCACCTTGGTCGAGGCCGACATGCAAGTACTCCCGTTCGATGACGGCGAATATGACGCGGTGATTGCGGCCCACGTGTTTCATCTCGTGGCCGACCCCATCCGCGCGGCGCTTGAAGCGTTACGAGTCACTGCGGAAGGGGGCTCGCTCCTGGTCTGCGCTGACATGATATCCGGCCACGAGCCCATGTCGGTGAGCGAAAAATGGCGCGAGATTGTACGCGACACGTATGGCCCGATTCCCAGCTCGGCGGAGGCGGCCGACGATCTGCTCCGCGAACTGCGAATTGCTGATCCGTCGCTAAGCATCACAGGTCTTCGTCCGGTTAACTGGCACTTCACTACTACGGCCGCGAATGACCTGGAGAACATTCGGCAGCGACTATGGTCAAACACTTGGTCGTTGCCCGATGACGTGTTCGCTGCCTGCTTGCAAGAATTGACTCGTTGGTGCCTGGCAGTCTTTGGAGACCGAATGACGGATCCGTTGCCACGCGAGGGGGAATTTGTAATCCGCCGCGTACGGCGCGATGTCCAGTAATGAAATGCCCGCGGCGGCGCGATTTATTCGTCGATCAAGGGCAGCGCTTCCAGGCACCGTACTCAGTTTTTGAGGGCTCCGGTTGCCGACTGCCCCCCATTCGGGGCATCCTTAACAACAATGGAAGGACACTGCGCACAGACAAAGGCATCTAGGCCCCCGAGAATCCGTGCCACGGAGGCAGATGGGCCCTCCGGCGGCGTGCCGGGCATACCGTCTGCTGAAGCGACCGCAACATCGATGATAGACATTGAGGAGTTCAAAGCAGCACTTGGGTCATTCGCCACCGGTGTGACCCTCGCGACCACTGCAGCCGGCACAGAACTCCACGGCGTTACCGCCAGCGCAGTAGTATCGGTATCGCTCGAGCCACCTCTCGTGTTGCTGAGCATTCAAAGTGGAACTCGCATGCATGCCGCGCTTCGTCTCAGTGATAACTTCGCGCTCAACGTGTTAGCCGCGACGCAGCGCGATATTGCACTTTACTTTGCGGATTCAAGCCAGACGCACAGTACGGCCGCGTTCTCACTCTTTCCGTTCCATCTGGGACACACAGGCGCGCCACTCTTGGATGGCGCTCTTGCGCATGTCGACTGTAGAACGGTCGAAGCGCATGTTGCGGGTGACCACACGCTCTATATCGGGCGTGCCGTTCACGTCGAGTCTACCTCCGGGTTGCCTCCGCTGATCTACTTCAAAGGCGACCTCATCTAGCTTGAAACGTCCCCGACTAGTGCGGGAGCATGGCGGCTGGAAAAGGGTGCGGATAGCCACGTCCGCTGGGAGCAGATTCAACGGGGTGCCGTTGCTACGAAAATCCACATCGGGATTGCAGCCGGCAACGTGGCATGCATGGCTCGGTGCCGAGTCGGGAATCCGCCACATTCTGAGTTAGATGCGACGTCCACATTACTCGTCAGTTTGGTCGCGGCCTAATCTCACTGCGATGGAAACTCCGAAGAATGTGAAGTCCTCGAATTTAGCCCGGCGCTAAGCAACCACCGTCAGGCCGCGCCAGTATGTCGCGGCTCTGGACAGGAACAGAACACAGAGGCCCTGTAAAAACGTTCAGGTGCCCGTGGGCTCAAGTGAGTATTCGCCCACCCGCTCGATGTGCCCGCACTGTCCATTGACGCAATGCAAGAATGTGCGTTTCATTTTGCGGCCCCCAGGTCCATCGATGATTGTCTCATCCAAAATCATCGGGTAACCGCATGCTTTGCACTTGGGAACTGCGCCGGAATCCTTCTTCGCCACTTAATGACCCCCCATCTTGTATGGCCCACATATTTACATACAACCTATTGACAGGCGCATTTCCTCCTGTTACTGTGAGCCCCGAGTATTTGCGCTTTCGCCTGCCGGATTGGGGTTGTTGCATCGATCGTTTAGATTTGCGGCCTTGCCTGAGAAATCTCGGCGTGGCCCTCGTGCTCGTCTTGAGTACTTGCGGAATGCCACTCGGTATGCTGCCGGTGGCCGCATCTCCATCGTTCGACAATACTAGCACAGGTGGAGTACCCACAGCCACCTCGTTTACCTATCCAGTAGGCGCCGGAACGATTCAGCCGACATGGGATTCCGCCAACAGAAACGGCTACTTTATCAGCCAGGGCTTTAACACCTCCTGCGACCCTTCCGCCAACCAGGGCTACTATCTTTACGGCCTATATTACTGTGGCCACACTGGTGTCGATTTAGCAACTTCACTCGCGAGCTCAGCCGTCCATGCCACGGCCGCGGGCCTGGTGGTGTCCGCGGGCTATAACGGCGGTTATGGCGTGATGGTACGAATTAGGCACTTCCTGCCCGACGGTTCGCTTGTATATTCGCAATACGAACACATGGCATATGGTAGCCTCGCCGTCTACTCAGGTGAAGTAGTAAGCCAGGGTCAGGAGCTCGGGCTGGTCGGCGCCACGGGTTTCGCCACTGGCGCGCACCTCCATTTTGAGCTGAAATCAGTAAACGAAGATGGCTATGGTTACACGTTTGGCAATACAAGCTTAATCACGGGCTATCTGGATCCGCTATCATTCGTGGCTTCGCATCAGCTGCAGCCGGCAACGTTCATTGCCAGCTCTGGTCATACGGTCCAAGCGTTCCCTGCCGAATCTGAAGCGTTGCTTCGGAATTTCTTGCACAGTTATCGACATTTCGTGCAGGTAACAATTAGTGATGGTCTGCATGTCCGGTCCGGTCCGGGCCTTCATTACCCAATTTTGGGCACTGCGCTGCGAGGTGCTAAGCTTGGATACGTACACACGCAGGGCACGTGGATCCAGGTCGCCTTGCCTCAGCAGGTTAAAGGCTGGGTTAACCAGGACTTTGTTACCGGCTACCAAAACTGGGACGCCATCGACGCTGCCAAGCATCGCACAGCCTGGCCCCCGGCGGGTCCTGTTGCTACGGTTAATACGCTTGGCTTGAACGTGCGTTCGGCGCCCGGCCAGAATCACAAGATAGTTGATTCGGTCTATGAGGGTGACAAGGTTGCGCTGTTATCCCTGACCACCAGCTGGGCACATATCAAAACGCGTGACGGAACAACTGGCTGGGTGCTGCGGCAGTATATCCATGAGCCCGGCCAAAAGTCTCCGTCTCAGCCGACGTATATCGTGCCTTCCGTCCCCATGTTGCATGTCCGGACAGGTCCCGGCCTACAATTCCCGGTAAGCGGGGCAGTGTATGTGGGCACCAAGATGCAATTCGTGAGGGGCACGCCACATTGGGCCGCTGTAATTCTGCCTGGCGGGACCACGGGTTGGGTTGCCCGCCCCTTAACGGCGAATGTGCATCTGACCTCCGCGGTTCTGCATACACCAGTTGCCTTGACTAAGAAGCAAGTTCAGCACACTTCGATTAAAGTGCAGTCCCGTCACGCTAAGACTGTCGTGCAGTCGCGTACCGTCAAAGCGAAATCAGCAGGGACTGGACGCGCACTGATCGCACATGAGTCCTTCCTCACCGTCACAACACCGATTCTCAACGTCCGTAGTGGGCCTGGGCAGAACCACAGAGTGGTTGCCCGGGTACGCGACAAAACGACGCTCCAGCTACTCTCACTTACCTCGCATTGGGCACATATCGCTTTGCCGGCCTCTAGCATCGACGGGTGGGTACTTCGCAGCCTGACGCGATGACATGCTACCCTACCTCCTGGGCCAGTCTCGTGGACCAAGAGGGGAAGTTCGTCGATCATGATTCTGCGCCGCGAAGATCTTGAGGCGTTTGAGCGGGAAAACCTTGCGCCGTATGCCGAGCACTGTGCCGCATCGCGTGGCCGTCGAATTGCTGAGAATGACGATGGGTTCCGCACCTCGTTTGGCCGGGACCGCGACCGCATTGTGCACTCGTCCGCCTACCGGCGGCTCGGTAACAAAACGCAGGTGTTCATTACACTTGAAGGCGAATACTACCGCACCCGTCTGACCCACACCGAGGAAGTGACCCAGATCGCCCTGACCATAGCACGGGCGCTCGGTCTAAACCTGGACCTCACCGAAGCGATTTGCCGCGCGCATGACCTTGGCCACGCCCCATTCGGTCACGCGGGCGAGGCGGTGCTCGCCGAGTGTATGGCCGCGGATGGTGGGTTCGAGCATAATGCCCAAGCTCTCCGGATAGTGGATCTACTCGAGCGCGAATATTCTGACTTTCCTGGCCTGAACTTGAGCTGGGAGGTTCGAGAGGGGATCGCGAAACATGGTCGTCATGCGCTGAATGGTGATGCCGGCGACTTTCTCTCCTTTCCTCAGTCCTGTCTTGAGGCCCAAATCTCAGATCTGGCAGACAGTATTTCCTATGGATGCCATGACCTTGATGACGGACTGGCCGCGGGATTACTCAAATGGGAGAGCTTGGACGAAGTATCGCCAGAATGGTGGACACGAATTCGAAACGAAGTCACCGCCCGGTCTGACGGCATGGCTCCGGATCTTGCGCGTCGTTTTCTGAAGCGCTACCTGGTGAATCTGCTGGTGAGCGATGCAATAACGGTGACGTCGATGGCGATTGAGACGCTTTCGCCGACCTGCGCCGACGATATTCGCCGTCATGACTTGCCGCTCATAGGTTTTTCAGAGGAAATTGGCTTGTTGCGAGAGTCGTTACACCAGTTCCTGACTACATATCTCTATCGTCACCACGTTGTCGAAACAATGTGGGTGAAGGCGCAGCGTTTGATACGCTCGCTGTTCGACACGCTGCTGATTTCGCCGGACCAACTCCCGCCGCATATTCGGGCAAGAGCAGTAGACGAACCACTGGAGCGGGTGATCTGCGACCACATAGCGGAGATGACCGATCGAGCGGCGGTACGAGAATATCGACGGCTATTCGAGTTTGACTTACAGATCTTGCCCTGACTAGCAATCTGTTCGGCTGTTTACCATGCGTTCAGTTCCAACTGGAATCATCCATCTTGCCGAGGTGATTGGGCTGGCCTATACTGAGTCTAGCTGGTGAAGTTGATTAGGACCGCCCGAGGTCAGTTAGATGCTTTCTCGCGCTCTAGCGTCGTCAATCGAGGATGTTCGGCCCGAGTCGAAGTATGGTCGCCTACTTCGGCCGATCGGCGCATTTCTCAATACATTGGACGCTACGCACCTTACTCTCGCCGAGACGGGTGAAGCATTTATCTGGCGCTGCTTCCAGCGTCAAAATCCGGCTAAACAGCTGACAGGCGTCATCGCCCACAGCGATATTCCGGGAATGGCAGCCGCGTTCAAGCGATCACGAGCCGGACGAGTCGCTCAGGCCGGCGAATCACCTCTTGGAACAAGCGTGTGCCCCTGGGGATATGAGGAACTTCTGCGCTCCTTGAGCCATAAGTTGGACCAAGAATGCGCTACGACCGTCATGGTCTACGAGGACGACGAATCGCTCCTGGTGCAGTTCAGCCTTCCCGTGCCTCTCTACGTTCAGATGGAGCCGGAGCGCTTTGCGTCGGTAAACTACTTCCACGAGGAAATCTATTCCCAGGACGATATCGTTGCGCTGGTCGCTACGATGCGAAGCCACCGGGGAAGCCCATACTACCGGTAATTTCGTACGGTTGTCACGTCAACACATTGCTATGCCTGGCGGCCTGAGCTATACTTATGTCGAATTTCGGTGTGGATATCGAAACAATTTGAGGGTTCTGCATGGTTGTAAGCGCTAAAGTCGAACATGTAACCCAGGACGCGCCGAACTACAAGCAGATACTTAGACTCCTTGGTGCATACTTCGATCGAGTCAATGCGCGCTATGTCACGCTCGCTGAAACCGAAGACGGATTCGTCTGGCATTGCTTCCCAAATGGGGACCTGACACGGGCGGCGAGCGGCATGTTCGCTCACTCCGATGTACCTAACGCCCTGGAGCAACTGAAGTCGAGGAGACAATCCCATACGGGAATATTTGCCAGCAGAAGAAGCGCGTCAAAACCCGACCGTATTGAATGGCGCAAGAGTACCGTCTGTGCAGGCGGTTACGAGGAAACGTTCCGGTCGCTTGGCGTAAAGTTAGACCAGATGAGGGCACTTTCGATTCTCGTTGTTGAACGGAACGACTGTCTATCCGTTCACTACTATCTACCGATTGCAGGATATCTTCGACGCGATTTCAGCCGTATGGCCTTTACGGGTGATGCGCGTGAAGACATGTATAGCCGGGAGCAAATAATCGACCTCATCAACACTGCGCGTGGCTGGCGGAACAACCGCTTTTACCATTAAAGTGCTGGTCGGCGTTTCGGTTTTCATGGAGCCTAACTATCGGTCGCGCCTCCCGGGCATCATGCTGTTGCGCCACGGCATTACCCTCATGCGCGGCCGCGTCTTGCGTTGGCGGCTTGAGACATTTGGCATCTATATGCCGTCGCTCCCTCTCGCCCGGCCCTGGTGGCGCGTGAATTCACGTGCGCTCGGGCAACTGCTGCAGCATAGTGGCGCATATGCCGCATGGCTCATTGAGATGGAGACGCTCACCGAGCGTGGGCCTGGAGGCTGGTGGGATACTCGCGTGGGTTCAGGGGAAAGCTCCCTACGGTCATACATCGACCGCGAGAACTCAGATCCAGGTCTTGATACAACAGGCCAAGAAGATTCTTAATCAGGTTGCTGTCGTGGTCTGTGTCGCTTCTTCCGAATCTCAATCACATGGACACAACAATTTCATGCGGGCCCTGAGCCGATGACCCAGATCTTCCTTGCCACTACGAACTCGGCAAAGCTTGACCGACTCCGCTGGCTTGTCGACGGTCTTGGACTATCCACGGTCACACAGAGCGATCTCGAAATACACGTTGCCCCTCACATTGCAGAAGATGGAGCCGACTTCACTGAAAACGCCAAGCAAAAGGCAGTTGCGTGGTCGCGAGCTGCCGGGAATCGCCTGACACTCGCCACCGATGGCGGTTTGGAGATTCCGGCCCTTGGCCGATCGTGGGATGCCCTTCGGACGCGAAGAAACGCGGGACCAGAGTCGGATGGCACGGAGAAAATAGCCCACTTGCTCCGGCTGATGCGCTCGCTCAAAGGTGAGGCACGAAATTCGTTGTGGCACGAGGCCATTGCCCTTGCGAAAGATGGCAGTGTCCTTGAGACGTGGTCGGACTCCGGCGACGGCGGCAAGATCGTCGAGACATATGTGCCGGGCGCATCGGACACCACCGCATTCTGGACCGAGTGCATTCGTTATTATCCTGCCGTGGGTAAGCTGTATCGCGACTTACTTCCCGCACAGCTTGAGGCACTCGACACAGTGTGGCCCCGGCTGCGCGAGCAGGTTCAGCGCTACCTGCGGCACTATGCTGCGACCGAAGGTAGCTCCGGCATCTGAACGGCACACTAAGTCGCACCCGCGTCTTATGTAGGCCTTGCCGCCGAT
>JAQBPC010000554.1 GCA_028287725.1 Chloroflexota bacterium
TGCGATGCCTGGCCAACGGCGCAAGAGCCGTTGTCGGGCAATAAGAAGGGCCCGGATCGGCGCTGCCTGCATGCCCACGAGAGACACGCATCGCTGCCGAGAGGGCCCATACAGCATCGAAATAAAAATATGGATTCAGTGCGCTCTCTTATAGTATACAGGTTCTCGGGTACTTTACGAAGCACGCCGCTACTGTACATAACAACGACACCCCTGCGCCCGGAGGCACAGGGGTGTCGTGTGCTAGCGGGTCTGCGCTATTGCGAGACGCCCTGAATGCTGCTTGCACGCTGCAGCGTGGGGTTGAGGACGTCCACTTCGGCGAGGAATACCTGTCCATTTGTACTCTTCAGCACGGTGCCGAAGCCGCCGGTATGGAGACCAGGGACGCTGTTGGCGTTCACGATCGAGACGCTGTTCGGCGCCAGGGTATAGTCCTGGTTAACCGTTGAGCCGTCGTCGCCGTAGAACGTTGCGCGAATTTGAGCCGGCTTGAGACCCGGATTGAACAGATACATCTGGGTCTGGTCGCCGTTGGCGTTGCTGGCGCCTGGGAAGGCCCAGGACAATCCACCACCATTGAGGCCGAAGATCACGCTACCCGAGGGGGCCGCGGCAAGGTTCGCCGGACCCTGGTAGAGCGGTCGTTCTACCACTACCGGCACGTTGCTGGTAAGGATAGTCGCGACCTGGGCAGCGGGCAGCACGTCGTTGAGCTTGATGTTGCCACGGTGGAGCGGGTCAACCACGATCGTCTTGGCGCCAATCGGCTTGCCGGCGCGGTCGAAGAACGTGGCGGTTATCGCCGCCGGTGCGGCCTGGTTGGGATTGAGGATGGTGAAGAACGTTTGGCGATTGGCCGCACTTTCACCCTCGGCAAAGAGCCACACGGTCGACGCAGAGGTTACGCCAATCTTGTCGTGCGCGCCGCGGCCGTTGGCGCCGAAGCGCATGCTCCGCTCGACTACCACGCCCTTGTCCGAAGTGACAATGGTACTGATCGAGAGGCCAGGCATGTAAGTGCCAGCGTCAATCTGGACGTTGGCGCGTGGCTGCATCACGAAGCGAACTTCGCGTGCAGGACGGTTATTGAAGGGTAGGAACCGCACGTCGATGGTTGCGAATGTGCTATTGGGGTTCATCACGTGAATGAATTCGCGGAAGCTGCCGTTGGTGTAACCCTCGGCCAGATACCACAAGGTTGAAGGTCCGGTAGCACCAAGCGCGGTTGTGCTGTCGCCACCGCCGTAGGTGGTAGTGCTCTCAGCGCTTACCTGGCGGTCGGATTCCAGGATGGTCGATACATGGCGGCCGGAACCGGCCACCAGGCTGAGGCCGACGGAGGCCTGGCTGTGCGCTGCAACCGTAGTTGTGTAGTGGTGCTCTGGTCCATTTGCGTAGAGGAATGTCATCTTGATGGTAGCTAGTGCGGCGCCTGGATTCAGAATTGAGATCTGTGTCCGGGTGTCGCCTGTGGTATCCCCTTGCGGGAAGTACCAACGCGTGGCCACCGGCAGATTGGCAGTTGCACGGACCGACGCGCTGGCACGGCTTGACACGCCACCGGCGGTAATCAAGTTCGCGCCATCGTTCACCGTGGCAGGTACCACGAAGCTAACGCTAAATGCGCCGGCGCCGCTGGCAAGTATGCTCGCAGGGGAGGTAAGCAGCGCGGCGCCATTGAGCGCAACAACTACCTGCTCGCCCGGTGCGAACCCACTGCCGCTGATCGAAACGGTCTTTCCGGGTACAAGGGTATACGTGGACAGTGCCAGATGCGGGGCTAGTGCCGCCACCACGGTCTTCACCGAGGCGAGTGCCGAGCCGCCGACAACCGCCTTGAGCGTATAAGCGCCGGCAGCAGTATTGGCAGGAATGGTCACGCCTAGCGGGCCGATACCGCCCGCACTCGAGGCCGTAACCTGTACAAGCGTGATCGATCCCGACGCGCCGGCCAGCTCGAGAGTTACCTTGGCTCCGGCAGGGAAGTGTGCGCCGGCGATCTGAGCCAGGCCGCCGGGGCTCAATCGATATGGCGTGCCGGCGAAGTGCCCCGGATCGATGATGCTCAGCTCCGGCCCAGCGGCAGGCGCCTTGACGTCGAGCGCGACCGAGCTTGAGCGACCGCTCGTTTGTCCGAAAGCCGTCAGCGTATAGCGAGCGCTGGGCAAGAACGAAGGAATGACCAGCTTAGCAACGCCGATGCTTCCGGATGTGTTCGCGATCACATTACCCAAGGTTACCGCGGGGAGTTTGCCGCCGGTGAGCTGGATGGTGACCGTCTCGCCAGGGATGAAGTTGGTGCCTTGCAGGTGTACGGTGTTGCCGGCGGTGACTGGATTCGGCGCAACCGTAAGGGTAGCGGCCACCGCGAGAATTTTAATCTGTGTCGTGGCGCTGAGATGGCTTTTTAGTCCGGTGGCCACGACGCTGACGATGCCCTCAGGCGTGTTCTTCGGGATGATCACCGAGTTGAGGGTGAAGGCGCCGTTGGCGCCGGCTCGCGCAACTGCGAGACGGGCGCTCGTCGAGAGTGCCACGAGATCGACGGTGACCACCTCGCCCGGCTCGAAGTGTGTGCCGGAAATGGCGACCTTCTCGGCGGGTTTGGCGGAAGCGGGCGACACTGAAACCGAGGCAGGCGTCACATTCACCGTTACCGCCTGGATGGCCTGGCGATTTGACTTCAGGCCTGTCACGACGATTTGCAACTTGCCTGGAGTGACACCATACGGGATATGTACGGCCTTAGGACCGAACGCTCCGGAGGCAGTAGCCGTCGCGGTTCCCAATACCAGGGAAGTCGTGCCGGATGACGTGCTGAGATTGATTTGCACGGTCTCACCTGCCATGAATCCGGTTCCGGATATCGTGGCGGTGTCGCCGGGTCCAAAGGTCGTTGGCTTTACAACGATGTCGGGCTTAGCGGCGGCGGTAACCGCGAGCTTTGCTTCAGCCGTCATATGACTGGTGGTGCCGATTCCACGCAGCAGATACGCGCCGGCAGGAACAGTAGCGGGAATTGGCTCGTTCTGGATGACCAAGGTTCCGGTTGGGCCGGCAGTCGAGCTCGACAGCGGTACCGTAGTGCTCACACTACCAGTAGTGGCCAGCTCAAATCGGACCGCTTCGCTGGGGGAGAAACCGGTAGCCGTAACCTTTACGGTGCCGCCAGAGGCTACCGTTGAGGAGCCGAGCAGAACCGCGGCAGCTTTAGCGGGAGCCGCATGCGCATTGCCGGAGCGGAGTGCCGGGCTCAAGGCAATGATGGAGAGACAAAGAAGGAGTACGAGTGCGATAAACGATCGGGCAGGACTTGATACCTGTCTTGATGACATGCATAACCTCCAAAGCTAAATTCGTGATTTAGCTCACAAAAGAATATAGGAAGCCACAACGCTATTCCTAGGCCATTAAATAGCGGGCTTGGCCTATCGGGTCATTCCCTCGGGGGGGCGAGAGGGTCTGTAGGATAGTGTCGAGGGGACATAGCTATCCTTTCCCCAGTTAGCACTCTATCTGGACGCGTGCGGCGGGGCATCAACCGTATGGATGAGGGCGTTTCCAAACAGGTCTAGGCTAAATGCATAGTTCAGCATTCGATATGTTGGCAGAAAGCTCATATTCCACATGCAAGAAATATTAAGAGTTATTGTAGGTTCGCAGGCACACGGCTTAGCCGGTCCAAATTCCGACTTTGACTATCGAGGCGTTTTTATAGTGCCGACGTCGGAGATGCTCAAAATTGGCGCGGAAATCAAGCTATCAAGTTGGATCGAGGGAAACAACGACGATACCTCGTGGGAGATCGGCAAATATCTCGTGTTGGCCACAAAGTGTAATCCAACAGTGCTTGAGACATTCCTGGCGCCCATCGAGAGATCTTCCCCGTTTGGCGACCAGGTGCGCGGACTCTTCCCCTATGTCTGGAATAGCATCGGCGTCAAGAACGCCTTCATCGGCTACGCCAGAGACCAAGGCGAGAAGTTCGTGGCGAACGACGACCGCCGTGCCGCCAAGTATGCCAGCGCGTATCTACGGGTGCTCTACAACTGCTATGAGCTGCTTTCAAGCGGCACGTTCTCTGTGGATCTTCGCGGGACTGAGGTGTACGAGCAGTGTAAGCGCTTCAAGTCCGGTGATTACTCACATCACGAGGTAATCGACGCTTGTAGCAAAATGGAAAGAAAGGTACTCAAGGCTTTCGAGGTAAACCCGGACAAGCAGACCAACCTGGAACCGATCAACGAGTTCTTGCTGCGGGTCAGAAAGGCGACCTGGTAGCTGCAAACGGATCTGATGCTCGGCCAGGCGTGTAGGACAGGAGATTGCGCGATTGAGCTTCGCATAATCACTCTTATGCGAAGCTCAATATCGGAAATTGGTGAACACCGAGGACACATCGTCACTGTCTATGGTGTGCCCGTGCGACGTGCTACAACGTGGTCATCGGAGCTGCGGACGATTACCTATCACCTGGCCTTTGTCAGTTGATTGGCGCCTGCAGCAGCGAGGCGCTGGCGATATCCAGAAACAGGTCAGTATTCAGGTGCCGGCGCAGGATCGAAGCAGGATGCAGTGGCGAGATCTCGCCTTCGAAGCAGTCCTTGACGGGGGCGGCTTTTCGTTGGTCCGAGGCTATGCAGATGATCTGCCTCGCACACATGATCTGGCGGATGGACATGGAGATAGCCCGAACCGGTACGTCCGCAAACGTTGAGAACCAACCCTCGCCAAGTT
>JAQBPC010000432.1 GCA_028287725.1 Chloroflexota bacterium
TCAATCAGACCGGTATCATCGACTCGATCAAGCTGAGCCTGGAGACGGCGACCGTGGTGATGCTCTTCTCCACGGTGCTGTGCCTGCCGGCCGCCTATGCCTTCGCGCGCTTCCGCTTCGCCGGCCGGCAGCCGCTCCTGCTGGCCTTCCTGGCTGCTAACGCCTTTCCCAAGTTCGGCCTCTATGTCACTATCCTGACCATCTTCTATCAGATCAATTTCAACGATACGGTGCAGGGCATCGTGGCGATCCAGATGATCGAGACGTTGGTGTTCATGATCTGGATTCCGGCCACCGCGTTCCAGAACATCGACCGCAGCCTGGAAGAGGCTGCTCTGGACGCCGGGTGCTCTCGCATCGGTACCGTCCTGCGTATCACCCTGCCCCTGGCCGCGCCGGCCATCGCCGTGGCGATGCTGCTCTCGTTCGTGGCCGCTCTGGACGAATCGCAGGGCACACTGATCGTGGGCTTGCCGGATAATGTGACGATGCCGTTGATCATGTACAACGCCGTAAACTCATACGCCCAGCCCGAAGGCGCGGTCTTCGCCCTGATGCTTTCCATTCCGTCGCTCTTGCTGCTCGGTGTCGCTCAATACATGGCTCGCGGTCGCGGCCTGCGCATATTTGGAGCTTAAATAGATGGCAGAACTGGCGTTGCGCAATCTGGTGAAATATTATGGCTCGGTGCATGCCGTACGTGACGTCTCGCTCACCGTGCAGAGCGGCGAGCTGCTCTGCATCCTCGGCCCCTCCGGCTGCGGAAAATCCACCACATTGCGCATGATCGGCGGCTTCGAAACAGTCGATGGCGGCGACATCACTATCGATGGGCGCTCGATCACCGGTCTGGCGCCAAACAAGCGCCCGACCGCGATGGTTTTCCAGAAGTACACGCTGTGGCCGCATATGCGCATCTGGGAGAACGTGGCATTCGGACTAAAACTGCGCCGGCTGCCGCACGCTACGATCGCCCAAAAAGTGGGCGACGCCCTGGAGATGGTCGGTCTCCCAGAGACGGCGAAGCGCTACCCCAATCAGCTTTCCGGCGGCGAGCAGCAGCGCATCGCACTGGCCCGCGCGCTGGTGCTCGAGCCGAAGGTATTGCTGCTGGACGAGCCGCTCTCCAATCTGGATGCCCGTCTGCGGGTGCGCATGCGCGAAGAGATCAAGCGCATCCAGCGCCGCACCGGCATTACTTCCGTGTTCGTCACCCACGACCAGGAGGAAGCGCTTTCCATCGCCGACCGTATCGCCGTGATGAGCAAGGGTGTGCTCGAGCAACTGGACACGCCAAGCCGCATTTATGCCCAGCCGCGCAGCCTCTTTGTGGCCGACTTCATCGGCACCATGAATGTGCTGGATGGAACGTACCGGCACGCCACCCAATCCCTGGAGGTGGCGGGGGCGCGCCTCTCCGTGCCGGGCATGAGCTGGCCCGATGGCCAGGCCCTGCGGGTAGCCATACGCCCCGAGGACCTGCAGCCTGTAGAGCATGATTCCTCGATCGGCTTCTTCGGACGGGTTGACGTGGTCATGGATCTTGGGCATTTCAGGCAGGTCGAGCTACTGTTGGAATCCAACAAGTCGCTCAAAGTCTTCGTGCCCAAGGAGCGGCACATTACGAGCGGCGAGCTTCTGCGCGTCACGCCTACCCGCTGCCTTGCCTACGCTGGAAATGACGAGCCCGTAGAAATTATCTTCACACGCGAGCCCGCCCGTTCACTCTAAATGGGTCACTGTGCCCCTGGAGCTCATCCACGCCAACGCGGCAGATAGCGCCAACGATCGCGGCCAGCGAAGCGGGTCCAAAAGAAAGCCAAAGCGGGACCAAGCGGCGCCTACCTACGATCATGGCCAGCGAAGCGGATCCAAAAGAAAACCAAAGGATCACTTCTCCGGCGATCCGTTCCAGCTCCTTGCCGTGTACACCAGGCTGCTTTGTTCGTCGCGCACTCAGCCCAGCGCAACCAGCCTGGCCGACTCCAGCAGGTCACCGCGGCGCGCGCCCGCTGGGTGGTGCTTGATGCTATCCAGCAGTTGCGCGCTTGCGGTATCCAAGCCGCCAAAATCGGCATAGATAGCGCCTGCCTCGAGGACCAACAGCCAGCCGGCGGATATGTCGTGGGCCGAGGCGCCGGGACGGGCTGCAATCAGCACGTCATAGCAACCCGCCGCCAACAGCGCGAGCTGCAGGGCGATGCTTCCGCTGATATGAATTTGGCAGGCCGGATCATGTGCGGCGAAACGGGTTGCCAGCCTCGCTGCCGCGGGGGCGTTATATCCTTCCACCAAAATACTCGTGGCCGGCCCGCTCGGTGTGGGTGTAAGGGGCAGCCGCACTTGCCCTAAAAACGCACCCTGGCCGCGAATGGCCGTATAGGGCTCGCCGCCCCAGAGCGGTTGCACCACCCCAGCCACGATGTCGCGCAGCAGCGGGCCCGTCGCCACGGCAATACTCACGGCGCAGTCTGGGTGGCGCCGACGCGCCTGGGCGCTCCCGTCAACGGGATCCAGGAGGAAGAGGGGAAAATCTGCGCCGTGAGCGGTCAGCCCGCTCTCTTCGCTGAGCACGCTGTAGCCGGTGTCACCCATCTCCAGCGCGATGCGTGCCCGTGCCGCCTCGTTGGCGGCCAAATCAATCGCCAGCACCCGATCGCCTCCGGCGTTGATCGTGCCTGTGTATTGCTCAGGTGCGCTATTCGCCTGGACCGCGAGCGCGGCCGCGCTCGCCGCGTTGCGAGCCACCTGGCACAGCCGCTGATCGGTCACTATCTACCTCCATGCCGCGAAACGCACCACCAGAGGCGACACGGCGAATCTATGTTGCTCATCGATATCTCTATAGTATGTCTCAGCCACGGGATTGACAGGCTAAAGAATGCCCGCCGATCCCGTGGGACGGCCCGGATGGCCGGGTGCGGATCACTGTCGAGGTGCGGAGTCAGCTGGCGCTCGCGCTTATCGCCTCCGCCATAGCTTTGACGTCGTCGGCTTCGAGAATGTCAACGCCGCGCAGGCGTGCCTCTCGCACTCCTTCCGCGGTCGGAGGGCAGTCGGCCGCGTAGACCGCCAGCCCGGCGGCATGCGCCTCCGCGATAAGCTCGGCCGTGGAGTATCGCCAATCCCAGATTACGCCCGAGGCGCCAATTGCCAGGGAACGCTGGATCGTCTCGCGTGGGTCGCTCAGATAGGCGGCCCAGTCACAGAGGACGTGGATATTCGAGTCGACCTGACGAACGACGGTAATGTCGGGCTGCTGGATATGGTGCATGGTGACCTGATCGGCCATGCCGGCGTCACGGATGGCAGCGGCGATGCGCTCGGCTACGCCCGGTTGGAGGGGCGCGGGCTCCTTGATTTCCACCGCCAGGTAGACAACTCCGTGTGCCCAGTCCAGTACCTCGGGAAGACTGGGAATGCGCTGTCCTGCGAACGCCTCACCGAAACGAATCCCGGCGTCTAGCGCCTGGAGCTCGTCCCAGCTGAGCTCAGAGACGCGGCCTGTTCCGTTCGTGGTGCGATCGACGGTCGCGTCGTGTATGACCGCCAGGACGCCGTCGCGCGTCAGCCTGACGTCTAGCTCGATCAGATCGGCGCCCATCTGGGCCGCCAGCTCAAAGCCGGCCAGCGTATTCTCCGGCGCATGAATGCGCGCCCCTCGGTGACCGCAAATCAGTGGCCGGCCGCCGCGGCTGCTCGCCGCAAGGTTTAGTGTTGGTAGCTTGGTTCGCACGGTGTTTTCCTCCCCGGTCAGCATAACTGTTCCTATAGGAACCGTACATCCGGCGAACCGGCGGTGGCGTGGCCATGAGTGGCTGGGAGTATCATCGATCTGTAAGGGTAGCCGTCGCCAGTGAACCGTACGCAGGCCTGGAGCGTGACGCCATGAAGGAGCCTCGAGAATCGCGAAACGAGGAAGGCATGACAGGCCTGCTGGACGGCTGGGCAGACTCGCAAGCTTGTGCCCCAGCCGAGACACCGTTTTTCCTTGAGCCGGAGTACGTGGCAACGGCAGGCCGCGAAGCCGGACTCGAGCCAGATCTGGTGACCGCGATGGCTCTGGCGTCGGGACAAATCATCGCGGACCCCGCCATCCAGGCGCTGGCCTGGCACGTCTACTATCGCCTGTTCCGAGCGCCAACGGCTGCGGACTCCCAGGTGAAGCAGTGGCCCGTGAGCGTCGCTGCCCTGGGCGATGGAACCGGCCTGCTGTACCTCCTGGCTCTGCTAGGTGGCCTCCCTGAGCTGCGCGCCCTCTACCAGACCCACCAGGTGCCGGAGTGGGTTGCCCGCGACACTCTTTACGACGTGCAGCGTTGGGCGGAGCACTATCGTCGCCGCTACGGATCGTGGGGAATCGGGCCGGAGGACGTGGCATGGCTTCGCCTCCATCTATGCGGAGAGCTGTTTGGCCTGGGACGGCTGCAATATCAGCCTGGGTCGTGGGAAATCATGGCGCGCGCCTTTCGTCACCGGTCCAGCG
>JAQBPC010000626.1 GCA_028287725.1 Chloroflexota bacterium
AGCAACGCAATGCTGTTTGCGGAAGATGCATCGCGAGCTAGACTGGCCACCCTTCGGACCACGATTGGCGAAGCGCTGCGCGATACACGTGATCCGGACGCGCTCTTGCACCGGGCTGTAGCGTCAATCGGCCAGACCCTCGATTCCTCGTGGTGCTCCGTGTATCTGTGCGAGGGCGGGACACCACCGCTTCGCGGTGCGACTTTCGATAGGGACGACGCGAGCCTGGACAAGCGCATTGAAGCAGTTCTTCAATCGATCTTAGCGCTTGTTACCCAGCATCCGCGCACGATTGCAGTGGCCGACGTATCGGCTGAGCCATCCTCTGAAGTGGCGATACGGGCAAATAGTGAACTATTGCTTGCGGGCGGCGTGCATTCGTTGGTCATCGCGCCAATGTTGCTCAACTCCGAGGTTGTCGGTGCGCTGTTGCTGCTGCAAACTGGAAAGCCGCGCATGTGGGCAAGCGGCGAGGTAATGCTGCTGGAACAAGTCGCAGTGGATCTCGCCCTGGCATTGGCCCAGAGCAAAGCGTACGCGACTTTGGACCGACAGTCGCGACAAACCGCACTCGACCGTGATGCGCTCGCGTCCGCCATCTTTCAATCCACCGACGGCATTATCATCGCCGACGTACCGCCACACCGCTTGAGATACTGGAACAGCGCTGCCGCGAGCATGGCGGCCAAGGGCACTCCGATGGCCTCGACTGGCCCTGCTGAGCCACTGGATTTCGATCCCTATACGCTCGATGGTAAACCCTATCCTATTGACGAGTGGCCGTTATCACGCGCCTTTCGTGAAGGAAGTATCGTAACAGCGGAAGAATCGTTACTGCGCCGGCGTGACGGATCATTTATGACGGTGCATGTGTCAGCAGCACCAACGTCGGACGCACAGGGCCGCACGAGTGGTGCACTCGCCATCATCCACGATATCTCGCTGCAGCGGCTTGCCGAAGGACGCGCAGCGCAACGCGATGTGCAGATCCAAGGCCTAAACCATCTGCTAGAGGCGCTCGCATCTTCCTCCGACCTGCAGCAAGCTCTCGCCGAGCAACTGCCCAAGCTGCTGCCATTCGACGCGGTAGCGCTCCATTTTGATGGAGATACCGGCGCGCAATTGAGCCATTTCAGCGGATCAGCCGTCGCGAAGAATGGTTCGCAAGATGACGACATGGTTCAGGCACTGCAGCACATTATCGGGCAGGCAGTAGGGCAAGACGGCGTGCTGCTGCTTGACGATGTCTCAAGGACTGCTACAGACAATGGATGGGGCACGCTCTCGCGTTATGGTTTGAGAAGCGCAATATTGGCGCCAATCGTTGTGGATAACCATACGACCGGCGCCCTCGGCTTTTTCGATCGTCGACCCGCTGCCTACAGCGAGCGCGATAGCTTGGTGGTGTCGCAATTTGCACTGCTTTTGGGCCTGGTACTCAACCACCAGCGCCTTTTGCGAGAGACTCAGCACGTTGCCACGCGGGACGAACGAGATCGACTTGCGCGCGAACTGCATGACATCCTTGCGCAGACGATTACGAGCGTCGTCCTACAACTTGAAACGGTGTTGCGGGCGATACCGGAGGATACCGAACACCGCGATGCGCTGGAGCAGGCGCGCACGATGGCGCGCTCAGCTGTAGCGGAGACAAGGCGGGTGGTATGGAATCTCCGGTCGTCGACGGTCAATCTACAGGAACCACGCTCGGTGGTGGCCGAAGAGGGCGCGAAATTAGAACGAAGAATCGGAATCAAGCCTGAGATCATTACCACGGGCGAGGAACGACTCCTCGCTCCCGAAGTCGGTGCAGTTGTACAGCGCTTCGCGCGCGTGGCGCTCGACAATATTTGGACGCACAGCGAAGCGAAACACGTGCGGATCCTGCTCGACTTTGGTTTGCATGTCTTCACTTTGCTTATCGAGGATGACGGCAAGGGATTTGATCCGGACGAAGTGGACCTGCTGAGCGCCGGGCGCGTGGGTTTGGCCGGCGTGGGTGAGCGAGCACGGGTAATTGGTGGATCGTTGCGGATCGAGAGCGCCGCGAATCAGGGCACCCGCGTGTGGGGCATCGTGCCGTATTCTCCCACGGCACCCGTTCCGAAAGCAAAGCCTGTGGCGACCGGGTTGGCGAGCGCAGCGGTAGCAACCACGGACGGGGACATTACAAAAAGGATTCGAGTCGTCCTTATCGACGACCACTCCATGGTCCGTGAGGGGCTCGAACGTATGTTGAGCGACCACCCGGATTTGCAAGTTGTAGGCGCCGCCGCGACAGGGTCCGACGGACTGCGGATTATCAACGAGCTGCATCCCGATGTTGTTCTCTGCGATTTGCAGCTTCCGGACATCTCCGGTGTGGAAGTAATCTCCCGTGTCCGAACGCTATTTCCTGATATACGTTGTGTCATCGTGACAACGTTCGACCATGACGACTTTATCTACGAAGGCATCAAATCCGGCGCCAAGGGCTATGTCCTCAAAGATGTGTCGTCGACCGAGCTGGCCGAAGCGGTGCGTGCCGCGGCGCGTAACGAATCTCTCCTGCAAACAGTTGTCGCAGGGAAATTACTAGAGCGCTTTGGAGAGATGGCGCGACAGGGCGACATGGTAGAGCCCTTGACCGAGCGTGAGATCGGCGTCCTCCGCGCACTGGCGACTGGCTCACGCAATAAGGAAATCGCGCTGCAGCTTAGCCTGAGCGAGAGCACGATAAAGACACACCTTGCGAGCATCTTCGGCAAGCTTGGCGTCACCACCAGAACGGAGGCGGTGACGCGGGGTCGCGAGCTCGGGCTCATTCCACTCTAAGTCCTACGCACTACTGGGCTCAGTCCGGACTTAGTCCTGCGATCCTGGCAGTTCCCGTCACCCGCGTTGCGACAACAAAACATCAAAGCATCGAGGGAGGTCAGATTGCTCTGACCTCCCTCGATGCTTTGATGTGAATCGCTTGTTTAAAGTCTCTGCCTATACGCGTACGCCGGTTCTACCGCGCGTGAGAAGCCGTGAAACGCCGATGACTACCACCGCGCCGATAAACGCGACGATGATACTCCCTACGATACCCATGGTTCCTGTGGTGAAGGCGCCAACGATCAAGCCGCCGATGAACGCGCCGACCAAGCCCATGATTAGGTCACCGAGCAGCCCGTATCCGGATCCCATGACACTACTGGCTAACCAGCCGGCGATCAGACCCACCACAAGCCAGGCAATGATCCCGCCGGGCTGCAGGGACACAACTGCGAGCATTGATGATCTCCTTTGTTCAACTAGTGATGGACCGTCACCGGGTCTCTCGCCCCCATCACGTCTCCAATTATCATTCCCATCGCGAGGGTGACACATCGTTCGTTCGTCGGAACGTTTCCGAAAAGCGGACTAGTGCGAAAGTGAGCTGAACTATACACTTTCGCTGCATGCCAATCGTCGGGATCTGCCGAACGATGTGGTGTTTGGCTTGCCTTCGTCGGCCCGCAAATACCGGGCCTGTTCGCGGCGCAGGATCACAGCAGAGTCAGTTTTCGGAGTAGGCCTTACGACGCTGACAGCGGCCTCGAGGTCACGCCGGTCAGTCGTTCCACTGCATCCAGCAACGCTGAAAGGTCGAATGGCTTAGCCAACGACACGTCGGCCCCCAATAGCCTTGCTTTTTCGCCCGGGCTGGAATCAGCAGTAATGAGGATGATTGGCACGTAACTTCCATAGC
>JAQBPC010000639.1 GCA_028287725.1 Chloroflexota bacterium
CAAAATCGAGGTTGAGGTGCTTGCCACCGCTTCCCAGGGATGTGACATAGCCGGCTTGTGCCAGCAGCGCTCTCGCCTTGGCAGGGTTGTAGTCGTTTTGAGGCAGCTGCTTGTCGATCGACCACAGTGAAGCACCTGGGATGTACGACGTCAACTTGAGCTGGCTCGGGCTGAAGGCCGGGAACAAGGCCTTGAGATAGATGTCCTTGTTGATCGCGTAGTTCAGGGCCTGGCGCACGCGGACATCGTGCAGCGGGTTCGGCCGGCCGTTGAAGGTAGGGCCGACCATTAAGTCGAGCAGCTCATAACCCAGTGCGGGCTGCACCACTACCTGGTACTTTGTCTGCTTGAGGTCGCTGAGGTTATCAGGGTTGAAGTCGGTTGCCGAGTCGATCGTGTTGTAGGTCGATGCGGCCTTGAGGTCCTGAATATAGGTGGTTCCGTCCTCACTCAACACGATTTGTTGGATGATGGCCGGCCGTGGATGGCCAGGGGCCGCCGGCAGCGCCGTATAGTTGGGGTTGGCTTCCAACACATAGCGCTGATCCGGGCTCCATTGCTTGATCTTATAGGGGCCGTTGAAGACGTCGTTCGGCGAGATATAGTTGTCGCTGATCCAGGCAGTCGTCAGCTTCTTCAGCCCAGAGCTGGCATAGATACCGGCCGGGATTTGCCCGGTCTTGGCATCGGTCTGCTTGGCGTAATCCCAGCTGACCAGCATGCTGGCCGGCAAGGTAGCTCCGTATTTCTTCTCGTAGTATGCAGTGGGAAACGGGCTGGGGATCAGCTGCTGCACTGCCGATCCGACTACACCTTTGAGGTGCAGTACGAGGTCATTACCAGACCACGTGGCCGTCCGAATTTCTTTAGCTGGATCGACATTGCCGTAGTCGGGCGAGAAGTTGATCAGGTAGTTAAGGATCCAGTCCCCCTTGGTGATCGGCGAACCGTCCGACCACTTCAGCCCTGGCTTGATGTGGTAGGTGATGATCTCATCGCCGTTGACTACTTTCAGGCCACCGTTTGCGGTCGTCGGCACGGCCGATGCGAGGTCGGCGTAGAAATTCCCTTTGTTGTCGATGCCGATGGCATTATCGTTAACCATCGCGTAGAGGTCTTGATTGGTCTGGGCACTGGCAAGTCCACCGCCGCCAAGCGCGTTTGGCACCTGGTAGTCAGAGACCGAGACAGTACCGCTAAATGTGTCCGCCGCAACCCGTGCGTGTGCCGGGCTCGCCAGCCGGCCGGCGCCTGCTGCGCCACTCAGGATGACGACCGCCGCGGCCGGGATCGCCAAAGCTTTTCGATACACGGTTGTTAACCCTCCATGAGAACGAATAATAGGATGATGCGCGTGAGGTGCAATCTTGAGCTAAATTGCCTGCGACCCACGATGGCCAGGACCGTTTCCTACGCGGGCCCCACCTCCCTTCACTGCCGTTACGGCACTAGCAGATGTTGATCGAATCTGGGGTATAGACGGTTGATTACGTATTTGGCGATTGGACACAAGTATTCCAGGATCGTCGGCCAGGATCGTCGGCACCCATTGGGGTGAGACACCGAGGCACCGTGCTAAAGCGGCCGCAAATCGTAGTGGGCAGTGAACTATTGTGGGGGACACGTCGTGCGGCGCCGTGATGTCGTGCCGCGCAGCCACCTTAGGAGCCAGCTGCAGCGAGGAGCCGGTCGCCACGGACCGTTGCGGAAACGCATGCGTGGCCAACAGACTGGCAACCAGCACGACCAGTGCCGCGGCGGCCGCCATTATACCAGTGGTCGATAACGGCCGCCGGCATGTGTGTTGTTGCTGACAGGCGTGCACTACGCGTAAGCCCAGGTCGGGCGGCGTCCAGCGGTCGTCTAGACCAAACTGGATGATGGCTCGGGTTCGCCGGTAGTGCCGAACCAGATCCTGGCAGCGCTGACAGGTGCCGAGGTGTGCTTCAATAAATTCGGTCTGGGCCGGAACCGTCTGCCCGTCCACATAGGACGAGAGCAGCTCACCCAGATCGCTACAGCGCATGACGTGAATTTTCCTGCTGCGAAGCATCGTAGATGGCTCGGAACTGTTCCTTGGCGCGGGCAATGCGCTTGCGCGCCCCTTCTGGGGTCGTTCCCATGATCGCCGCGACCTCACCGTAACTGAACCCTTCCTTAACATGGAGGATCAGACACGCGGCACGGTCGCGCGGCAACTGCATCAGCACCCGATGCACCTGCTCGCGGTCGATGACCTGGTCATCCGGCGCGGACACAGCTATGCGACTACAATTTTCGTATTCAGCCAGGGGTTGCCAACGAATACGGCGGCTCTTACTTCGCGCATGGATGGCTAGATTGGTGGCGATGCGGTACAGCCAAGCGCTGAGTGCAAGCTCTGATCGAAGGTTGTGAATGTTCCGGAACGCATTCACGAACGTATCCTGCGTCAGATCCAAGGCGAGCTCGGGATCGTTGACCAGTCGCAGGATGTATCGGGCAACACGCGCTTGGTATTGGCGCATGATTGCATCAAACGTGATGCTCTTCTCGGCTGCGCGCTGCCCAATAACGTTCTGACCTACGATAACTTCCACCATACCCCACCTTCGGCAGAGCCTCCCGTACTTTATAGAGAGTGTGCGAGGCGGTCAATCCGGACAGGCTATAACAAAATTGACATTTTTGCAACGCTTGAGCCCGGTGACCGTCGAGCCACTTGAATCTTAAGGCCTATCGGGAACGTGTGCGCGTTGCGATTCGACCATTGGCCCGTGAGCGAGGCATGGCGGCCTTTGGCTCTCGGCGCGCCACACGGACGACGGCAGTTGCCAATACGGCGAGCACTATCAGACCTATGGCTCCGCCTATAAGTACCGCGCGTCGAGTAGTCGCGCTGTCGTTATCGTCCGCCTGGCGCACTACAGCTCGTGCTACGGCGACCGCCAGCGCAGCCGGATCGCCAGTGCCGTGTGATTGCAATTGGGCGGCACTAATACTGCCGCTAGCAGCACTGTCCAACCTATCGCTAGCAGCGGCGACTCCGCCCGGCGTAACTACCACGACTACGCTTTGCTGCAGATTGAGATGGGTCAGTAAATCATGAGCGTACGTGTTGAGGCTAGTATACGGGGACGGCGTTGCCCCTAGAAACACGAACTTGGCGATGGTATTCGAATTGTCGTGAATGTCCCGAGCCGCCTGCGACAACGCGCTTTGCGCGGCAAGATTCATGGCCTTGGCGTATTCGGGTGAGGCAAAGTATGCGCCTTGCTGCAGCGCACCGAATGCCGCGCCGGATTCGCGCGACGCGCGTTGCTGTGCGGTAAGCGGCGGCGCTTTCATAGCTGTAACCGCTACGTTTTGCAAGAGGGCCGGTGGGCCGGCATTCGCTCCACCCGCATTCTGAATCGAATCCAGCTCCTTACTCGCCTGAGGATTGAGGCCAGCAAACACCGGATCGGACAACGCCGTGGCGACAGCCCAAGCGGCGAAGTTTAAGCTTCGGATTTTGTGGTAGGACAATCCAAGCTGATAAAACGTGCCTGGATCGCTATGACCGTGCAACAACGCATTCTCAAAATCGTGCGAGGCACCGGTGTAGTTACCGGCCTTTGCCGCGGCAACGCCCTGGTTATAGAAGTCTGTTCCGCTGGCAGCGTTGGACACAGTTGGCAGCGCGGCAAGTGTCAGCATCGCCACGACAGCGATTGCAGCTATCATGCTCGCCGCCCATCGGAGGAATCCAGCTGGCCGGTCAATCACCTAGCGGTGTTCCCTTTCCCGAATGATTACTGGTAGTAGAGAAGTTTCCATAATAATACATGCTTGCGCATGAACTGTGTATGACGCGGCGCCAAAGCGCCCTGAACATAGTTTCCGCAGCTCTGAACGGCGCACGCCCGGCGTTGCGGCGGACACTGGCCGAGCTATGGCCGGCTGTGCGTTCCTCCCGCGCTACCGCATCACGTGCGGCGGCGTGGTCGCTCCCGCAGTTTCTGGCGGCGCTCGCGGGCTGCTTGCGCGGCCGCGGCGATCCGCGACCCGTCGGCCGCCGTAAGCGCACGCTGCTCGGGAACGCCGGCACGGCGGGGCAATGCCGAAGGGGTGCGGGACGTTTTGAGGTAGCGCACGAGGCTGCGCGCATCATCGCCTCCCATGCTAATTGGTATCACCGACGGCGCGGCCGCGCCGAGAATGACGCGCGCGGGCTCAGCGTCTTGAATCTCCTCGCTCAGGGCCGTCATACCCTTATATAGGATCGCGTACCCTCCTCTTGCAACAATCGGTAATGTTAGCTCCACCAGCGCGGAAGTATGCGCAACGGCGCGTGCCACGCACAAATCGTACGCTTCGCGGTGCATGTCGACGTGGGCCAGGTCTTCCGCACGCCCCTGCGCCACCTGCGCGTGCCGTAACCCCAGCTCCCTCGTCGCCAGCTCCAGAAAGTGAACTTTCTTATTGGTCACTTCGAGCAGCGTAACTTCCCACTGCGGGAAGGCAATTTGCATGGGAATGCCGGGGATCCCCGCGCCGGTCCCAACGTCCAGGACCCTCGTGGGGTTGTCATCGACTTGCGCCGGCAGGCCGCGCACGACGGTCAGGGCGTCCAAGAAGTGACGTGACCAGAGGGCCGCCGCCGCTGCCGGTCCGAGCAGGTTAAAGCGCTCATTCCATTCCAGTAGCAATGCCGCGTAGGCTTCGAATGCCGCGATCTGGTCGCTTTGCAGGGGGACGCCAAGCTCCGCGGCAGCGACCGCGAAGTCGACCGAATTTTCGTTCACGTGATTCCTATGCAATGGACGACGATGTTATAAGACAGGCACATCTAGGTTGCGATGATCCGGCTTCGCTGCTATGGTACACGCTGGGCGGAAGTGCCGCGAAACCATTGCTTATCGAGAGTGGCCCATGGGTAAGTTCCTTGGATTCTGCTTCTTCGTGTGCGGAGTCGCCGCAGTATATATGTGGGGCGTCCGTCCGCTGACAAGCGGATCGCCGGCAGCCAAGAGCACGCCGATCACGATCACCGCGCGCGTCAGCAGCACACGAGTGGTCTACAACACAGATCAGCGGGCGGTCTCCGGCGCGGTTAGCTCCTTTCTAACGGGGTGGCGGAACGGCCAATACAGCCAAATGTACGATCTCCTCACGTCTGCCGCACAGCACCGGATTGGTCGTGCTCAGTTCACGGCACGCTATAGCGCTGTAATGGCCGAGGCGACCGTGAAGTCGGTGGAGACCTCGCTCGGCGCTATTCAGATTGAAGCGCCGGTAGCAACCGCGGCATTTTCGACGACGATCTCGACTCAAGCGGTTGGCGCTTTTCACCAGGCGAACCAGATGCATCTGGTGTATGAGCAGAATCATTGGCGTGTCGACTGGTATCCGGCACTAATCTTCAAACAGCTTGAAGATCCATACGTGGTGCATTTGGTGCCGCTGCGCGCGCGCCGAGGCTCGATACTGGACCGCAAGGGCAAGCCACTCGCCGAGGATGGACAGTTCGAGACCGTGGGCGTCGAGCCTGGCCGGATTACCGATGAAGCCATGTTACTCAGCTATATGAGTAAGTGGCTGCATATGGATCGCAAGCAGATCAAGCATCTCTACACGCTATCTTGGGCACAGCCCAACTACTTTATGCCAATCACCACGATCACGCAGCCACAAGTGGATACCGCGCCAAGTGGCTTCACAAGCGCCCAAAACAATGGGCTGCAGCTTCAACCTACACCCGGCCGAATTTATCCGCACGGCTCACTGGCATCGATTTTGATTGGCTATGTCGATCCGGCCACGTCACACGGAAAAGCCGGCCTCGAGCGTTCGCTTGATAGTGCCCTTGCAGGGCATTCCGGCGCAGCGCTGCTGGTCATGAACCAGGCGCATACGATGACCGCCGCGACGATTGCCGCTCACCCTGCCACCGACGGCCAAAACGTGCAGCTGACCCTTGATACGCAGGAGCAACAGGCACTCGAGCATGCGCTTGGCACGCGAAAAGGCGCCGGCGTGGCAATCGAGCCTTCAACTGGCCAGGTCCTGGCACTGGTTAGCTCCCCCGGCTACGACCCGAATCGCTTTGAGGTGGTATCTGCCACCAACGGTATCGGGCCCGTACGCTCGCTGTTCCCGCGCGCGACGCTTGGCACGTATCCCACAGGCTCAGTCTTCAAAATCGTCACAATGGCCGCGGCGCTGGAACGCGGCGGCTATCGCTCGGACACCTTAATCGATGGACCCGGCGTGTGGTATGGGCTGGGCGCGGCCAATCCTTTACACGATTGGCTGGCCTCGGGCCATGGGACCATCACGCTGCAGGAAGCACTGACGCAATCGTGTGACACCTGCTTCTATGCCGTAGCAAAGCGCCTCGACGGCATCGATGCGAGTATTCTGCCAAAGTACGCTCGCGCTTTCGGGTTTGGCTCGCCAACCGGGATTGATTACGTGAGCGAGGCGGCTGGATTGGTCGGCGACGATGCATGGAAACGGAAGACGTATAAGGATGGATGGCGCACGGGCGACACGGTCAATATGGCAATTGGCCAGGGCTACTTCCTCGCCACGCCACTGCAAGTTGCCTCTATGCTCGCGTCTGTTGGTGATGGCGGCGTAATCCACAAGGCGCAATTGGTGCTCCGCATCGGCAAGGCAAAGATACCTTCCAAGGTGACCGGCAAGGTGCCGGTCAGCCCGTCGCACTTGCGTGCGATCCTGGACGGCATGCTTGGTGTCACCACCGAGGCGACTGGTACCGGAGCATTCCTCTTCAGGCACTTCTCCTGGCAAGT
>JAQBPC010000659.1 GCA_028287725.1 Chloroflexota bacterium
CGCTTGCGCCTGGTCGGATCCGGGCCGATGGAAGCCGATCTTCGGGCGCAAGTCTCCGCACTCGGACTACAGGATCGCGTGGAGTTCATATCCGGCGTCACCGATGCCGACCTGCCATCGAATTACGCGGCTGCCGATATTTTCGTACTGCCTGCCTGTGAGCGCAGCGAGGCATTTGGACTCGTGCTCGTCGAAGCTTGCGCATCATCGCTGCCTTGCGTGAGCACGGAGTTGGGTACCGGCACAAGTTATGTTAATGCGGATCGAGTTTCCGGGTTGGTGGTGCCACCGAGCGATCCCGCCGCCTTGGCGGCAGCGTGCAACGAATTATTGGCAAGTGCCGAGGCACGGCGTGCGTATGGCGCAAGCGCACGGTGCCGTGCTGTTGAATTGTTCGACATACGCCGCGTTGCGGCCCACGTAGCCGACGTGTACCGAGAGGTCGTCGTACAAGCGTCGCGCAGCCGATAGGCACATCACCCTACACCATGCGCTGGCCAGCCAGCCGGCCACGTAGTGCCTATGCAAGCGGTCTCACGATACGGACTAGGGAGCCTCGAGCAGTCGCCCCTCGACCGTAGCATGGATCAGTTCGCGCACGACTCCTTCCGGCAGGTCATCTCGAACGACCACGTTGCCTGGCTGTCTGCCTGGCAGCACCCACCGGATTCGACCGGCCTTCACCTTCTTATCGAGGAAAAGGCGCTCGTATACTGCATCGGCATCTAACGGAGTCAACGGAGCCAGGAGGCCAAGCGACTGCAGCAACCGATCCTGGCGGCGCACAAAGTCGGCATTCGACAAACCGACGCGACTCGCCAGGCGTGCTTCCATCGCCATGCCCCAGGCAACGGCTTCGCCATGTCGGAGACCGCGATATCCTGCCACTGTCTCGAGAGCGTGCCCAAGCGTATGGCCATAGTTGAGATGCATGCGCAAGCCCGTCTCACGCTCATCCTCTTGCACGATGCGTGCTTTTACTTGAATGGCCGCGGCTAGAATCGGCCCAAGCTCGACAGAGTGAGTTCGCCAACCTTCCGCTGACTCTTCCAGCCATTCGAAGAGGTCACGGTCCGCAATCACACCATGCTTGGCAACCTCGGCAGTACCGGCGACCCATTCGTCATGCGGAAGCGTAGTGAGCAGCGTGTAATCGATGATTACGCGGTCGGCGTGCTTGAATGCACCCACGAGGTTCTTACCTTCAGGGAGGTCGACACCGACTTTTCCACCAATGCTGCTGTCGACCTGTGCCACGAGCGTAGTCGGCACTTGCACCAAGCGGATTCCGCGCATGTAACTGGCCGCCACGTAACCAAACAAGTCACCAGGAACGCCTCCCCCAAGAGCCACGAGCACGTCATGACGCTCAGCGCCTGCGCGCGCGAGCCGGCCGAGCGCATCGACGACATTAGCGAGCGTCTTTTGCTCTTCTCCTGCAGGTATGGTTAACCACAGCACCTGAAGACCGGCGTCGGCAAGACTCGCTACAAGGATACTTCCATGAACAGCGCGGACATTGACATCCGTGGCTATGATCGCGCGCTTTGGCACGCCTCCTGCCAATGACCGGACCAATGACCCAGCGTGGCTGAGCATACCGTTGCCCGCATGGACCTCGCACTGTATTTGATGCGCAAATTTCAGTACGAATGCCGGTTCAGATTGCATGTCCGTCGACGAGGTGTTCATGCTTTCGGCCATCAGTATCCTACTCGCTAATCTCCCAAGCCCGGTAAATCTTGGTCAGCTCGACCGCAATGCGGTGCGACCCGGATGGGCCGCTGTCTGGTGCGGCGCAACGCACATGGGCAGTTTGCTTGTACAGGGCACTGCGCTCAGCGTACAGCTTCTGAAGCCGCTCTTGCAGGCCGGCGCCCTTGAGGAGGGGGCGTTCCTCGCCATGGACGTGCGCTGCAAGTCGGCGTGCCAATACTGGTATGGGTACATCGAGCCATATAACCAAATTCCCTTCGCGCATGACCCTGCGATTCTCAGGAAGCAGCACCACGCCCCCTCCCGTAGCGACGATATTGCACCCGAGACATGCATCTGCAAGTATCTGCGTTTCGAGGCGGCGGAACTCGGCTTCCCCCTGATTGGCAAATATCGATGCGACTGTAGCGCCCACCCGCGCCTCTATGAGCCGGTCGGTATCTCGCACTGGCAGGCCGAGACGGGATGACAATAATCGCCCGACAGTGCTCTTACCGCTCCCGCTTAGGCCAATTAGCACGAGTGAAAAGCTCAAGGGCGCGCCTCCGAGGCCGGCGCGTGCGGAACATCCTGCTGTGCCGTGTTCCGCGCGTGCAGGGCAGCGAGCGCGGCTTCGTGCATCACATGTTCAGGCGGCTCAAGGCCGGTCCAAAGCGTAAAGGCCGCCGCTGCCTGATATACCAGCATCCAGAGACCATCGAGCGCCTGAATGCCGGCTATGCGCGCCTCTCGGACCAATGGCGTGGCCTCCGGGCCATAGACCATATCAAATACCCGTGCGCCTGAGGCAAGCTGCGACACGTCGAACGGAACGGTCGTCCTGTCCAGGCCCACACTCGTCGCATTGATCACCATAGTCGAATTGTTGAGCACAGTGTCTAGCTCTCCCTCACCTACAAGCTGGACGGTCGCCTCGTTGTCCGCCTTCAATTGGTGCAAGCCGGCCACGAGCTCAGCTGATCGATCGCGCGTGCGATTCCAGATGCGTAATTGGCGGGTGCCTGCGTCCAAAAGCGCGACTGCCGCGGCTCTGGCCGCGCCACCTGCGCCAAGCAAGACAACGCTCTCCTCGTGAGGCTGATAAGCCAGCATTTCACGAAGGCATCGCATCATCGCAGGCGCGTCGGTATTCTCGCCTATCAATGCATTGTCACGCTTATAGACGGTATTAATTGCGCGGATTCGTTGCGCTGACGTGGTGATGCTATCGACCAAAGTCAACATTGCAGGCTTGTGTGGCAGCGTTACATTGGCGCCGAGAAAGGCATCATCCCGAAGGCGTTCAACCTCCGCGGCTAAACCTTCTGACATCACCTGCACCGCTGTGTATTCGAGTCGAAAGCCAAGCTCGGACGCTGCTGCATGATGCATGGCCGGCGACACAGTATGCCCGAGCGGAAAGCCAAATAGGTGCACTCTGTAGGGACGCATAGAACTCAATTCCGCTAACGGGATACCGTGACGCCCGACCACACGGTCCTGACAGAGCACCGTCTGCGCATTAAATAGGGCGTACGTCAGCGATCAGAACATGTGATAGCAGTATCACCGTAACCGTGCCAAATTGAGCATGCCAGCAAACCCACTATGCGCCGCCAAACTTCAGCTGGCGACATGTTGGTTTAGCCGATGTACTTAGTGACCAGCGGCATTCGCATCTGCCGGCATTTCCTTCGGATGCAGCTGAGAGCAACCGTAGGCGTATACCAACGTTAATGTCGGCGTCTTCCCTGGGTGGGAGAGATACGAGCACGTATAGCCACTCTGGTCGCTGCTATGTTCTGCTGGCTCAGAGGCCTCGTGCCCCTGGCCAAGGTACGCAGATGCGCCTCCTGCTAGGGCAAGCGTGCCGGCCAGTACGACGGAGGCGCCGTACCTCGTGCCGCCAAGCCAGACGGCGATTCGAGTGCCACATTGCCGCGCTGCCGTTGTGAGAGCGTCCATG
>JAQBPC010000680.1 GCA_028287725.1 Chloroflexota bacterium
AGAACAGCTTGCGCGGAGGCCGCCGTCTTCCGAAGGAATAAGGATTGCAGGAGAGTGCATTGCTCTTGAGAAAACTCGTATTCGCGCTCAAGCTCCTTACGTGCATCATCATTGTCCAGGGAATCAACCTCTACGAGATGCGCACCGTGCGCAAGTACGTCCTCCCAAGGTTCCGCTGCTGATATGCTCCCGCCAGAACTCCAGAACGCCGACGTGATTACTGGTAGGGTCTCGCCATTATAGTCGTCGAGTATGTACTGCAGAGCCTCGTCGCGAGCTAGCGCAAATAATTCGGAGGATATTCCCCTGAAGTACGTTTCCAGCTCATATGTCCGCCCGCTCGGATATGGATTACGCGAGCTGTCGACGTCAAAAAATACGCCGACAGTTCCTAGGGAGCCGAAGGCAATAGTGCCTCGGGCCCCTTGGCTGTTCTGGCGATTATAGTTTATGCCGTCCCATGACAGTTCATAATCAAGTGTTGCATCCGGCGCAATGAAGATAGCGTACGCTATCGTATGCAACACTGCCCCCCAGTACAGCTGATTGGACGTAGGAAATCCATCCTTTTGATCGCCCATCAACTTCTCCTGGTCGCTTTAGCGGAGCAAGCACGCATTGCGGAATTGGTCAGCCCATGCGGTGACGGTGGCAGCTAAACTTAGTCAGAAGCCCCGAAGCTTGTTCCAGATCGTTTTGCAAATGCCATCCGGCATCACCTGCGTGTTGGTCCGTTCATTTACTCGCAGCGAAGTCAAGTTGTCGGCGACGACAAAGGAGACGTAATCCAGGTTCAACGTAGGAACGATGTTTTCAATAAATGCTCTCGCTTCTGCTGCACTGAGACGTGCGTCAGCCGTTTCATCCACTACCAGACTCTGCAATGTTTCAATGATTCCAGCAGGTACCACGCGCCAGGTATCTAGGCCGAGGATGATCGCCTTCACGGACTCTAGCTCACGTAAAAGGTCGAGCGCATCCGGGGGGCGAAGCAGCAGCTCCCCACCCATGTCGATTCCTAGTGGTTCATATCTCTCAAAGATCTCTACCATCGGTGGATTGGTACTCCAATGGGATCTTTCCCACGTGGCCACGAGCGTCGCTGATGTGCACGAAGAGTTACAGCAGGTGCTTGGAACGCTTGTAGAGGCGCCTTGATAGTGGTCGGAGGTGTCTGGCGACCAACTTTCCGGGCGGGCCTGCCCACACGAGGGCCTCCAGGAAACCGGTAATGAAGAGGCTCCGCGTCAGGTCATCTTCGGGCTTTGCCGCGTCTTCGATAAAGTCAAGCACTCTTGCCCTGAGTTCTGAAATCACGTCTCCGTCATGGCCCGATGAGTCCTGAGAGGATTGCATCGTTTCGATGGCAAACTTGGCGAGAGCACTGAACGCTGCAAACGGTGACACCTCGCCTTCGCCCTCCTCTATTTTTCTGAGCCTGGGGCGGATTTCAGGTAGGCGGTCCGCCAGATCGTCAACCACCGTGTCATAACTTAGCATTGGCATTCCATGCGGGTGTCTGCGTGTTAACCCGCGTCACGAACTTTAGCGAACTGGGTCCGCACCGCTTGGCGGGTTAGCCCCGTCTGCGAAGATTTCCCCGGCAACATCCACCAGCAATTGGCGGTTACGGACCTAAGCCTTCTATCGAACCTAGCAGCACTGCTCTTGCAACAGACCTGCGTAGACTTGACCATTAATTGTGATGGAGTCTGCCTGTACGTATAAGAAGTAAGTCCAAATCTCTAGCACGAAATTTGGAGCAAATTTTCGAATCGGATGCAGCGGCAGCTTGACCTTAACTTTATCAGATCGTTCATGAGTAATTGAAGACAGCTCCAAGTAGTCTTCCTCGATCTGTTTTCTTGCCAGGAAAAACGCCACTACGCCTTCGAATAGAACTTGATACGTTTTCTCTTCCCCAACATCGATCGCTGTCAAATGCATGTCAACGGTACGTGTGAGGGGATCAAGCGTCAGCTTTGTGATCGTGGTGACCCAGAGATCGGCAAGTTGAGCGTCAAGGTCAGTTCGCTCTTCGCCGGCTGAGCGCTTCATTTTGACCTCGCTTGCGATTTGGGGCGCATCAGTACCGCTGAGCGTCGCAACGCCTGTGGTGCGCTTCACGATCCATCAAGAGCCATCTCCAATCTCATAGCTGCTGCAGATACCCAAACGGTACATGCTCAACCAGCCAGACACCATTATCGGAGAGGTAGAACAGGTGGCCGTCCCGCGCCATCGCCGCGGAGTCGATCGCGAGCACGACCGGCCGGCCGTGCCGCGCTCCAACCGTTCGCGCGGTCGCGGTGTCGGCTGACAGATGGACGTGCTGGCGGCTCATCTTGAGGATGCCACGCTCCAGTATGGCCTGAACCGTGCGCTCGCCGGTGCCGTGGTAGAGCGCGTCGGGCGGCACGCGTGGCTCCAACTGAAGGTCGACCTCGACGCTATGTCCCTGGTTGGCACGAATCAAGGTGCCGGTCTCGTCGAACGAGAACCGCTGCTTGCTGTTCGTGCGCACGACCTCGGCAAGCTCCTCGGGACTGACGGGAAACCCGGTTCGCGCGCAGGCGGCAAGCAGGTCGGTCACCGGGACCCAGCCGCCCGGCGCCAGCACCAGTCCCAGCCGCTCGGGCTGGTGGCGCAGATGCTTGCTCAGGAATTTACTTACACGAACTAGCCGTTCTTCGCTCATCATATCCTCGGTCTCGGGTTAGTCGCACACGTATATCAGGACGAGCCATCGAGTTCTCGAAACTGCCCCACGACACACATTGCCCTGGTCGGCGCTACCCACTTGATAAAGTGCTTCGACTCTCGTTTCGATCTAACTACTCTATCTAATCCTCAAAAGTACGTGGCTGGCGAAGCAGGTCCGTTGAATCACAGATGTCGCAGAATGCACAGATGACACAGATGGTTGCGAGGGCCCATACAGCGTGCTTGCAACTTGTTTGGCTTGTTCGCCTTTAGGTGGTAACCATTGCCTGCGGTTGGCGAGCATGGCTGGCGGCCGGCTATCCACTGTGTGAGAGTGGCGCCGAGTTCGTAGCTGGCGAAGCAGATTGCACTTACTGTCTATCGGGTGCCTCTATCCATCTGTGGTATCTGTGCTATCTGTGTTTCTGCGAGTCAAAGGAAAGTAGCGCCGAAGTGCATGGCTGCTACAGCAGGTTGCGCTTACTGTGTATCGTGCGCCCCCACCCATCTGTGTCATCTGTCGTATCTGTGCCATCTGTGTTTCTATGATTCGATGGCACCAATGAACGCGGCCAGCGAAGCGGGTCAAAAAAGAGATCCAGAGCAGTTCAAGGAAGTTCAACGCAATTGTCTTGGCTAACCTAACATGGCATTTACTTGGACTTCCTTGTACCGGAAGCAGTCGATCACGTGATCGTTCACCATGCCGGTTGCCTGCATGTGGGCATAACAAATCGTGGAGCCGACGAAGGTGAAGCCGCGGCGCTTCAAGTCCTTGCTCAGGGCGTCTGATTCATCGGTGCGCGCCGGTATCTCAGACATTGAGCGCCAGGCATTTACCTTTGGCTGTCCGCCAACCTGCCCCCAGATGTACGCGTCAAAGCTGCCGAATTCCTTCTGGACCTCGAGGAACGCCTTGGCATTCGTGATGGCTGCCGCGACCTTTAGCCGATTGCGGATAATGCCGGGGTCGGCGAGCAACTCGGCAACCTTCTCGGGCGTATAGGCGGCGACGCGCTCGGGGTCGAATTGGTCGAACGCCCGCCGGTATCCCTCCCTGCGCAACAGAATCGTGTCCCAGCTCAATCCGGCTTGAGCACCCTCCAGGATCAGGAACTCGAACAGCTTCCGGTCGTCGTGCACCGGCACGCCCCACTCCTCATCGTGGTACTGAATCGAGCGCAGGTTCCCTGCCCAGGCGCAGCGCATGGGGCCATGCGCGGCGCCAACCGCTTCGATGGCGTCTGTAGCCATTGCCTCTCCTCTTTGTGCTCGGCGATTCTTGGCCGTGGTCATATAGACTCGAACTACGCCTTTGGCAGACTCCAGGGCCATCGTAAGTAGCCACCCAGGAACAGGGACGGGAACGCAGTCGCCAACGCGCTTGGGCCAAATATACCATCTAGAGTATCGCGTCCCGCGCGGAAACCTTTACACTTGCTATGCACCAATATATCGCTATATTTGGCGCGCGGCACGGACGTGCGGCAAGCGCCTTCGCCGCCTTTTAGGGTTTATAGACAAACCAGACTATTCCGCCCTTTCGGGTTGATTGGCCAGCGAGACTGCTTTCGGGAAAGGATTGGATCCCATGCGTGACCAGGCTCGGGTGGTGATTATTGGCGCCGGTATGGTTGGCTGCAGCGCGGCATACCACCTGGCCAAGCTGGGCTGGCGCGATATCGTCGTGCTTGAACAAGGCCCACTCTTCGCCACAGGCGGCTCCACATCGCACGCACCCGGTCTGATGTTCCAGATCAATAGTTCCCGCATGGTCAGCAAACTGGCGCAATACACGACGGATCTGTATGCGCGGCAATCGCTCCACGGGCAGCCAGGGTTCATGCGCGTGGGAAGCGTCGAAGTGGCGATTACACCCGAGCGCTGGGCCGATCTCAAACGAAAGCATGGATTTGCTCGTGTCTGGGGCGTCGAGGCTGAGCTGATCTCCGCCGCCGAGGCCGGACGGCTCATCCCCGTCCTGCGAACCGATGAGCTGTACGGCGCACTGCATGTGCCGTCCGACGGCATCGCCAAGGCACTGGTCTCGGCCGAGTCCCTCGCGGCCCAGGCCAAGGAACTGGGCGTCGAGTTTTGCGAGTACACCGCCGTCACCGGAGTTGAGGTGGCGAACGGCAGGGTGCGGGCAGTCCAGACCTCCAACGGGCGGATTGCAACCGAGCAACTGTTGCTGTGTGCCGGCATATGGGGGCCGCGCATCGGTCGTATGGCCGGTGTCTCTATCCCGCTCAGCCCCATGGAGCACCAGTATGTGCGCACGGCGCCCCTGGCCGAGCTGAAAGGTGAAGCCCGAGAGATCGTGCACCCCGTCCTGCGCCATCAGGATCGCTCGATGTATTTTCGCCAGCACGCGGACTGTTATGGCATCGGCTCGTACTATCATGAACCGATTCTGGTAGAGCCCGATGCGATTCTCAACCACGCCGATGCGCCGGTGATGCCATCGGTCAGAAGCTTCACGCCCGAGCACTTTGCCGCCGCGCAGGAAGCAGCCGAACGGCTCATCCCCGGCATCCGCGGCTTGGCGCATACCTATGAGATCAACGGCATGTTCTCCTTCACGCCGGATGGCCAGTCGCTGCTCGGTGAGTCGCATGATGTGCGCGGCTTCTGGGTGGCGGAGGCCGTCTGGATCACCCACGGCGGCGGCACCGGCAAGGTGATGGCCGAGTGGATGGTCGACGGCGTCCCGAGCATCGATCTACGCGAGGCCGACCTGAATCGCTTTGCCGCGCACACCGCCAGCCCAAGCTACATTCGCGCCCGAAGCGCCCAGCAATATCGCGAAGTCTACGACATCATTCACCCGCTCCAGCAGATGGATCATCCGCGTCCGGTCCGCCGGAGTCCATTCCACCAGCGGCTGGAAGAGCTTGGCGGCGTGTTCTTCGAGAGCGCCGGCTGGGAGCGCCCGCAGTGGTTCGAGTCGAACAAGCAAGCGGTCGAGCCAGGGCGGGATCCCGAGCGCAGTGGCTGGACGGCGCGCTACTGGTCGCCTATCGCCGCGGCCGAGCACCGTGGCACTCGCGAGCGGGTCGCCATGTTCGATCTCACGGCGTTCACCAAGCTCGAGGTGAATGGAACAGGCGCGCTTGCTTACCTGCAGCGCATTGCCAGCAACCAAATGGACCAGAAGATTGGCCGCGTTACGTACACCGCCATGCTAAACAAAAAGGGCGGTATTCAGTGCGACCTTACGGTTACACGGCTCGCCGAGTCGCGATTCCTGGTGGTTACCGGCGGCTCGGTCGGCATGCATGACATGGCATGGATGCGCGGCCAGCTGCCCGAAGACGGCTCCGTATTCCTCAGCGACGTGACGTCCGGCTCGTGCTGTGTTGGCCTGTGGGGTCCGCAGGCGCGAGCCTTGCTGGAAGGCCTCACGGAGGACGACGTATCAAATGCCGGCTTTCCGTACTTCACGGCAAAGCGCATCTTCGTGGGGAATGTGCCGGTATTGGCGGTGCGGGTCTCGTATGCCGGCGAGCTTGGCTGGGAACTCTATACGCCCACTGAGTACGGCCTTACGTTGTGGGACCTCTTGTGGAATGCAGGTCAGGCTTACGGTGTCATCGCCGCCGGTGGCGCCGCTTTCGATTCGCTACGGCTCGAAAAAGGCTATCGCTTGTGGGGCGCCGACATCCATAGCGACTACAATCCATATGAGGCAGGAATCGGCTTCGCCGTGCGCCTCAACAAGGGCGACTTCCTCGGGCGCGATGCGCTCGTTGCCGTCAAGGAAGCAGGAATCACGCGCAAGCTGTGCTGCCTCGTGCTCGACGATGCGAGCGAGGTGGTGATGGGCAAGGAGCCAATTGTTAGCGGCGACCGCGTACTCGGGTATGTGACCAGCGCCAACTACGGCTACACCGTCGGCAAAAGCATCGCCTATGGGTATCTCCCCATTGACCTTGCCGGCGAAGGCACTGCGGTGGATATCGAGTTCTTCGGTGAGCGCATCCCGGCGACGGTCACTGTCGAGCCGCTGTACGACCCCGAGGGGACGCGGCTGCGGAGTTGATCCTGCCCTGAGAATGAACTTGATCAGAACAACGAGACCTCGGCGTTTCTGCCGAGGTCTCGTCGTGGCCCTGTGAGCCGCACGCAGCAGGTGTCGCCGAGCGGCCGCTCTTCCGGGAACTCGTCGCACGCGTTACCGCTGCGCGGTCTGCGGGTCGCGATCCCGGGGTAGGCTGTACCACGCCTCGTCGCAGGCCCGCAGCTCCTCCTCGTCCAGCGTCAGATCGACCGCGGCCAGGCTCTCACGCAACTGGTCAGGCTCGCTCGCCCCAATGATTGCGCTCGTGATGCCAGGCCGCGCCAGTACCCAGGCCAACGCAACCTGCGTAAGCGATTTGCCGCGTGACTCCACAAATGTGGCCAGTCGATCGACGACGTCGAACACCTCATCGTTCCAGTACCGCTTGCGATACAGCTCGCCGGCCCGATCGAGCGTAAAGCGCGTGCCCTGTTGCAGCTCGCGCATACCCTGGTAGCGCCCGGTGAGCATACCGCCGGCAAGCGGGTTGTAGGCGATGATGCCCAGACCGTGGGCCTGGCACAGCGGCACGATCTCATCTTCTATCATGCGGAACAGGATGTTGTAACGCGGCTGGTCGCAGTCGTAGCGCGCCAGGTCGTGCGTCGTGCTTGTCCAAATGGCGTCGGCGAGGCGCCAGGCCGGGTAATTCGAGCAGCCAATGTAGCGGACTTTGCCGCTCTCAACCAGACTATCGAACGCGCGTAGCGTCTCATCAATCGGGGTCGTTGGGTCTGGAGCATGGGCCTGGTAGAGGTCGATGTAGTCGATACCCATGCGCCGGAGACTGGCCTCGCAGGCCGCGATGATATGCTTGCGGGAAAGACCTTCGTCATTAGGATTCGGACCCGTCCGGCCGTAGCACTTGGTCGCCACCACCATACGATCGCGCGCGTGCCGCTCCCGGAGCCAGTGCCCTACGATTTCCTCGGTTCGACCAACCGTGGATAGGTCGCCACCGAGAGGATAGGCATCAGCGGTGTCGATGAAATTTACGCCTGCCTTATCGGCGACATCCATAATGGCGAATGCGGTCTCTTCATTTGCCTGGTTCCCGAAGGTCATTGTGCCCAGGCAGATCTCGCTCACTTTGAGGCCGGTACGGCCGAGTTGCTTGGTCTTCATGCTCGCTCCTTCTCCTGTCGGGTCACACCGGACGGCGCGTCACGACCTTGGCTCGCGAATGCAACATTCCGCGACCACCAACCGATGTGCCGCTTCGTATAACGTAACCCGAATCATACGGGACGCATCAGGCAATGTCGCAGCCTACGGCATGGAGCCTCGATCCTCCCGCAACACACCATCGGGCAATAGGTGCACTTCACGCCGACTGATACCCTCACGAGATGTATGCTGATGCGTATCGAGACATATGCTTCGTCGCAACAGCAGTAACTCGCTAAGCCGGCCAGGCTCGGTTCGAGTGGTGCGGGCGTGAAGCATGCCACGAGTAGTGCGCTGTCTAAGGTGATGGGGTCCATCCAAATGATTATGGTACTCACCGTCGCTGGCCTTGCCATGGGGTTGCGGGGCGCCTTGTCATGCTCTTGTCATCAAGTTGTCATGTTCGCGTCATAAAGCACCTGTACCATTGCTGCAACTTATTGACCAGCTAAAGTGGACTGCCTGGGCTGGGAAGATCTGTTCCGCAGGTCAATGTACGACCTGGGAAATGAAAGGGAAATACGTTGCGCCGGCATCCATGGAGCGAGACCGAGCGAGTCTCACAGCGAACTGCACGCCTCCTGTCGAATCCGATCCAAGAACCGGTGCGATGGAGCGCCGCCATTCTCCTGGCGCTGACTTTTCTGAGGCCGGTGTCCGCGTCAGCAGCGGCGCCTTCTGCTTCGCCTAGCGTTACCGTGAAACCCAGTCTGCAGTCGGGCCAACCGGTGGGTACCGCGATCACCTGGAATGCAAAGGTGACGGGAATCAAAAACGCGGTCTACCGCTTCAGCGTGGGCCCGCTCCATGGTCCTTCCCGCGTGGTGCGCGATTTCAGCCCCGCCGCCTCGGTCACTTGGGTGCTGCCGCACGAAGGCACCTACAGCATTCGGGCCACAGTAAAAAGCGGCTTCGCTGCCACGGGCACGACTGAAGGCTTGTCCACATACACGGCCGCCTCGCGCGTCAAGGGAACGAGCGCCGTCGTGAGCGTGACCGCCAATCCGCTCGTCGCCCTCTATAGCGCGCCTGCATGTGCGCGCGGCACGGTTACCGTGATGTTCCGCTCTGTGAAAGCTTCGACCTGGCAATCCACGTCCCCACAGCCCTGCACCGCGGAACACAGCGTGAATGTTTTCGTCGCTGGGATGCAGAAGAGCTCCCAATATCTCTTGCGACACGTCGTGACCGATGGGAAGCAGAGCACAACCTCCGCTGCGCTTAGCTTCAACACTGGGAAGCCGTCGACCGCATTGAAGATTTCGTCGTTTACCGTGAAGCATCCCGCAACCTCCGACACCGACGAGACGTTGCCGGTGCTGTTCCATTCCCTGCTCCCTAATCTCTCGCCGACTATCGCCAATCCAGTGGCGACAGACCTGAGCGGGAACGTCATCTGGTACTACGACACGCTGCGATCCGGCCTTGCCATGGTGTGGCCGCTGCGCATGGCGTCGGCGAATACGTTTTTCGTGGTTGGGCGAGACCGCTACCGCACCTCCGGCGATAACGTGTTCCGCGAGGTCGATCTTGCCGGCAACACCGTGCGCGAGACTAACGTCTCCGCGGTCAACGCGCAGTTGGCGACTCGCAAGCAGGAAGCCATCTATGGGTTCCATCATGATGCGCTGAGCCTCCCGAATGGTGACACCGCCGTGATTGGCGCTACCCAGGCCAAGGTCAGCGGCCATAACGTGATGGGCGACATGATCGTTGTCCTGGATGCCAACTTCAAGGTGGTGTGGACGTGGGACGCTTTCGATTACCTTGATCCAAGCCGACAAGTCGAGGCCGGCGACAAGTGTGGCGTCACCTATCCTGGCGGACTCTGTCCTCTACCCGATCCGAACGCCATAGACTGGCTTCACTCGAATAGCCTCGGATGGTCGCCGCAGGACAATGACTTGACGATGTCGCTGCGGCATCAGGACTGGGTGATCAAGATCGATTATCAGGGTGGCCACGGCACCGGCAAAGTGGTTTGGCGCCTGGGCAAGGGCGGCGACTTCACGATCACCTCAACGGATGCCAATCCATGGTTTTCACATCAGCACGATGCGCACTTCATCGACGCCAATACGCTGGTGCTCTTCGATAACGGCAACACGCGCTGTAAAAATGGCTCTGTCAAAGGCTGTAACAGCCGCGGACAGGTATTGAAGCTGGACGAAAAGCACCACGTCGCTACGTCGCTGCTCAACGTCGACCTTGGCGTCTACGCGCTGGCTCTTGGCAGCGCCCAGTTACTGAACAATGGTGATCTTGACTTCCTTGCCGGAATCCCAAATGGGCGCGCGATCGAGGTTCGCTCCGCGGGATCGACAGGCTATGTGCTTGACAGCACCTCGGCGGAGTATCGGGCCTACCGCCTCAAGTCGCTACCAGGTTAATTGAAGCGCTGCCCCATGCGACACTGGTAATTACTGCCCGTACAAATTGAATCCGCGGCCCAAGTGCACCTGGGCCGCGGATTCATATGCGGGTTGAAAAGGGATCAGGCGCCCTGTGTGGTGGTATAGCAGTGAGCGGTTGAAACTGTTCCGCGGCGCGTGCCGGGTTTACCGCCGTGTAATGGCAGTTATCCCCGCGGCGCCAAGAGCGTCAGCCAACGTCTCGGCCATGATCTGGTAGCCG
>JAQBPC010000688.1 GCA_028287725.1 Chloroflexota bacterium
CGATGGTCACGGTCGCCGACCTGGATGTCGTTTCGTCAAACGGATATGTGACGCTGTCCGGCACGGCTGCCTCCGCCAGCAGCAAGTACGCGGCCGAGGGCGCGGCGTACCGCATGTTTGGAGTGCGCGACGTGACGAATGACATCGTCGTGGATCTCACGGCCATCACCCTCCGCAGTGACGATGCCGTTCAGGCGGACGTACGCAGCGCGATCGCCCTGTGGACCGCAGGGTGCCGCTCGATCGGGCGGGCGTGGCGGCAGATCGCGGCATTGTGACACTTACAGGGAGCGTCGACTACAACTTCCAGCGCGAAGCCGTTGAGCATGATGCGATTCGGTTGGCCGGGGTAAGGGAAGTGGCCAATCTGATCGCTGTGTCGTCCTTTGAAATGCTCGCCAGTGACGCCGCCGACCGCATTGCTCTGGCATTCGAACGGAATGCCGAGCTGGCTGACGACGAGGTAAGCGTGACGATCGAGGGTGCCACGGTGACGCTGGGAGGCACCGTACGCACCTGGAGCGAGTACGGTGAGGCTGAGGCGGCCGCCTGGCGCGCACCCGGCGTCGGTGAGGTCGTAAACAACCTCCTCGTGACGGACTGAGTCGAGGCTATATCGATGGACGGGCGGCGCGGAAGCGTGCCGCGCTGTCCTCGCCACTCGCCCATTGCGCTGGAGCCAGATGCCTAAAGTGAGTTATCGGACCGAGACGATGACACTAAAAGTTTGAGTCTATTAGTTGCACGAAGACCGATACGACAGTCGAGGTCGGGTCTGACCAGATTGATGCGAGATACCCTTGTGGCCCACGGGAACTACGCATTCCCTTGCCGGCGCAGACACAAAACGAATGACACTGAATTTCATCGACCGCAAGCTCGGAGACGTCTTCTTCGCCATCTCCAGGGAGGTCCTGCTCAAGGTCTACGCCCAGTTGACTGACGGCATCGTGCTGTGCATCGACTTCGCGGCGTCTGGGCTCGACGTGACCGGCGCGACAGTGGTCGAACAGCCAGGCGTGCGTCGATAGAACTACAGTTGTACTAATAGTCGATAGAACTACAGTTGTACTAATAGCGGAACATCGACAAAAGGAGCCGACAGATGCTTGACATGTTTAGACGCAACTGGTGGACATTTGCAGTTCAAGGCGTGGCCGCCGTGATCTTCGGCATTCTGACTATCATTTGGCCTGGGACAAGCCTGCGGGTGATGATCGCTTTGTTCGGCGCCTTCGCCGTGGTGACCGGGGTTATGCTCGCGGCGGCCTCTTTCGACGCCGCCAGGCGACGCCTGCACTGGGGTTCGCTGCTGGCCGCCGGTGTCTTGGGCGTTGTTGTCGGCCTGGTGACCTGGTTCTGGCCTGGACTGACCGCGCTGGCCGTGCTCTATCTGGTGGTGGCGTGGGCGCTCGTGACAGGCGTCCTGTATATCGTCGCATCGCTCGAGTTTAGGGACGTAATCCAACATGCGTGGCTCTTGACGCTCGCCGGCGTGCTTTCGGTCGCGCTGGCCGTGGTGCTCGCGGTCGACCCCCGGTCCGGCATCCTGAGCCTGGTGTGGGTGGTCGGAATCTACGCGGTAATCGGCGGTATCTCCGCGCTGACCTTCGCCTTCCGCCTCCGCGGCCAGCAGCAAAGCGTGAGCAGCACTGCCTCGCGCCTGGCGCACTCGACCTGATTTTCACACAGCAGCGCCCTCATCGGCGGTTCATCATCCGTGGTGAGGGCGCCAACTATAACCCGTACCGCACGCGGTGAAGTTGCGCACTGAGGAGGAGACTGATGACACATCGACCTGTCAGTATCGCACTGGCCGCGCACGAGGCGGAGTACCGGCAGCAGCGGTGGCGGCTTTGGCTGGCCGCAGCGCTGCTGCTAAGTGTGACAACTACGTTGCGGCCCGGCGGTCAGACAGGGGCCGTGGCGGCCGGCTCCGGCTCCAACCAACCCACCGGCTATGTGCCAAATCAATTGATGAGCGCGTACGACATTCAGCCGTTGTACCGGCAAGGTTTCAACGGCCAAGGTCAGACTATCGCGTTCATCGAAATCGACGGCATCGACGCGAGCGATCTCACGCATTTCGACAGCTCCTTCAAACTGCCGAGCGCGCAGCTCCAGGTGTTCGTCCCCAAGGGAACGAACGGCACGCTTGACCCCGGTCCAGAGACGACTCTGGATCTCGAGTACGCCCACGCCATCGCCCCCGCGGCCAGGTTGAGAGTGTACGAGGTTATCCGTGTCGGCGATTTCGTGAACTATTCAGGTGCCCTCGCGGATGCGGTGCGGAGCGCGCTGGCCGGCGGCGCCACGGAACTCAGCATATCGCTGCGCGGCACGGGAAGTATATTCTGCTCCACTAGCTGGGCTTCTCGCAACCTGCACCCGGCGTTGCAACAGGCGGCAAATAGCGGAGTCCCGGTCTTCGCAGCATCCGGCGACGATGGGGATCTGCCCTGCAATTCCGCCGCTGCGATTCTGCCGGGCACCGTGTATCCCGCGTCTGACCCGAACGTTACCGCCGTGGGCGGCACGACGCTGACTATCACTCCGAGCGGCGGTTACGGCGGCGAGACCGCCTGGTCCGGCAGCGGCGGCGGCATTTCCACCGACTTCAAGCGTCCCAGCTGGCAGGTCGGCTCATCCGAAATCGGTTCCAACCGTGGCATTCCTGATGTCGCATGGGATGCTGACGCGGCCAGCGGTGTCCCTGTATACCTCCAGGGAGCATGGAAGCAGGTCGGCGGGACAAGCCTGGGCGCGCCCTGCTGGGCGGCCATGTGGGCTCTGGCCTCGCAATATCATCACGAGCGCACCGGGAAAAACCTCGGTTACGCAAACCCGCTCATCTACCGTCTTGCGAACGGTGCAAGCTACCATCAGCTCTTCCACGATATCACCAGTGGCGACAACGGTAGCTATCAGGCCGGCCCGGGCTGGGACGCAGTAACCGGCTGGGGCTCCCCGGACGCGAACAAGCTTGTCCATGCGCTCACCCCGTGAGCGCTGCCCAAGCAATGTGGCGAAAGCGTTTCACTCGCGATGAAATTGAGTGCGACATTTGGTTCTTCCGGTAGCCCGCATTCCGCGGCAGATCGCAGACGAAGGTCCTTCACAGCAAGCCTATCCGTAACGTGGGCACGCGGCGGTACATCACCTTAGATTTGTGAGCGATAGGATGACAGCTCTCGATGAACGCATGTACACACAGTGGCGCCTGGCCCTGACCGTCATCCTGACGCTTTTGGCCGGCGGCCTACTGGCCGCGCTGCTTTATGTGACTGCCGCGCGCTTTGGCGACCTGATCAGCCTGTACTTCGAAGCATGGGTGGTGCAGTTCGTCCTTGCACCCGCGGTGGACTTCCTCTGTAAGCATCGCTGGCGCCGAGCGCCCGCGGCAGGCGCGGTCTATCTTGGCACGCTGATGTTGGTGGCCGGCATTCTAATCTGGATCGTGCCGCTATTTGTTGTCCCCCTGGAAGATCTCGCCAGGCGCCTGCTGGCACAGCTTGGCACACTGGATATTCCGTCGCTGGAAGCGCAAATGCTGCGATTCATTGGCGAGCATGCGCCGCGCTCGCTGCAGGGTCCGCTCGACGCGGCGGTGATGCAAGGCGCCGGCCAGCTGCGCGGGCTTTCGAACAACCTGGGAAAGGATCTGCTCGCAGTCGCCTCAGCTGTGACCGCGCCCACCATTTCCAATACATTCAACCTGGTCGGGAATGCCCTGAGCATCCTGCTGTCGCTGTTCACGGTGCTAATCCTTTCCTTCTTCATGATGACCCTGGGCCGTCCATTTGTGAAGAGGGGGCGTTCCTACCTGCCTCGTTCCCTCGACCCCGATATCGACGCCGTGCACGACGTGATCAGCAGAGCCTTTGGTGGCTTCGTCCGCGGCCAGCTGATTCTGTCCACCGTCTACGGGGTGGCAATCGCCGCGATCCTGCTGGTATTCTCGCTTGTGCCCGGAAGTGGCGGCCAACTGGCGTCCTACGCCGCGCTTGCCGGCATCCTTGGCGGATCGATCATGATCATTCCGGCCATCGGATCCATACTCTCCATGGTTCCACCAATCCTTGTGGGTGCAGTTGCCCTGCCAGACTGGCCGCATCGCATCGCACTGATCGTGGCCATCTGGGCAGTTAACGTAGTGGTGTCGGACGTGCTGGGACCGCGCGTGATGAGCCATTCAGTCGGCATCAACCCCATCTTGAGCTTTGGCGCGCTGATCGCCGGCGCAAAGCTCGGGGGTATTCTGGGCGCGTTCTTTGCCGCGCCCGTCCTCGCGGTGCTGCTTGTAGTGCTGGAGCGGATCTACCTGCACCTGACGCATCGGGTGGTTCCTGAAGTCGCCACGGCGCCAGCCTCGCCTCAACGGCAGACTTCGGATTGTTAGCCGGCCGCCGCTGATCGCGCCTATCGACAACCTGCCGGACGTAGCGCGCGGTGCATTCGAGGAGATGATGCGCGGCTACTTGCACAGTTCGGCAGATCCTTATCGTCCGATCGCCGTGCTCCGTTGGAGCGCTATGACCTGGTGCATCTGGCACAAAAGGTCGTGAGTGTGGGGAGCGTGGGTATCCGCTGCTGGATCGCGCTGATGCTGGGTCGCGACCGTGCGGATCTCCTTTTCCTGCAGGTGAAGGAGGCAGTGGGCGCGGTGCTGGAACCGTATGCCGGGACGATTGAGCATGCGAACCACAGACAACGTGTGGCGGACGGGCAGCGGCTGACTCAGGCGATTGGAAATATTTTCCTGGGATGGAATCGCTTCACGGGACTCGATGGAATAGGATCTTCGCCAGACGACATAAGCGGAGCCAGTAGCCCACCACCTTGATCACACTATCGGCCGGACCTCCCAGGGAACTGTGAGGCAGATACCGCTTCGCGCATTGCAGCGTTCGTTGGCGCTGCAATGCGCGATATGCCAGGTGGGCCCGTTCCTTCGTGTGTGCCCAGCCGCGGCGTGTGCAGGCGTCTGCGCGCCGCATGAACGCTCAACATGCCGTCGAACCGCGCCGCCGGTGTGCTCCGGTGCAGCCGCGCACTGGAACGCGGCGCAATTCCTGAGGCACATGGCCGCCGTTGACTCCGGTCTTGACAGGCGGGCACCGGCTGCGTATGCTCTGAGAGAACGGTTCCGGTTTCGATTGCTGAACTGCGCTGACGACGCAGAAGAGACGAGAGCGGGTGCCGGCGCCGCCACGCACACAGCGTGGCGCGTTGGTTTTGTGTGCCGTGTGGGGAGGGAGCAATACGCCATGGATACGATTGAGAGCATTGAGGTAATCCCCATCCGGGTGCCACTGGAGCGCCTGTACCGTGGCAGCTTTTACCGAATGCGCAACCGTTGCACCCTGATCACACGCATTCGCACCAGCGATGGGATCGTCGGCGAAGCATATAATGGCGATACCGACGACGAGCAGGCGTTGATCATGGCCATCATTCGTGATGAGATGGTTCCTTCGCTGATCGGGCGGGACGCCTGCAACATCGAGGGCGCGTGGGAAGCGATGCTACCGCCCAGCTACGATCAGTTGCGCGATCGGCGCTTGGCGATGCAAGC
>JAQBPC010000704.1 GCA_028287725.1 Chloroflexota bacterium
CCTTGCAGTTTCGCCCGTTATTGACGATACAGGGCGGATAATCGGGGCCTCGAGCATCGATCGTGACATTACTGAGCGGAAGCAAGCACAACGTGAGGCGGAGCACGCTCGCCGCGTCGCCGAGGAACTGGCGCAGCTCCGCGAAGAGCGGGCACGCGAGGCACAGGCAATGGCCGACGTTGGCGCCTCAATCTCCAGCGTGTTGGAGCCTAGTGAGCTCTACCATCGGGTCTTGGAACAGGTGGCTCGAATCGTCCCATGTGATTATGCGGACATACGTGGATACGAGGATGGCTGGGTCACCTCCATTGCTAGTTGGGGCGAGCCATGTTATGCGCCCGGCACTCGGCTTTTTCCCTTGGTGGATGATCAAGGACGTTGGCTACCGTCTGCCCACGACAAAGTGGTGTACGTTTCGGACACTAACGAGGAAGCAAACTGGATTGCTGTACCGCCGCGAAACGAAGAGGCGCACGTCCGCAGCATGATCACCGTGCCACTCATTGTTGACGACGAGCCAATTGGTTCCTTTACTGTCTCCAGTCGCACGCCTAACTTTTATTCTGACCATCACATTCAGCTTGTCACCGCACTTGCGGGCCGCGCCATGCAGGCCCTGCGCAATGCTCGCCTTTTTGCGGCAGAGCAGGAGCGAGCACGAGCCGCCGAAGAGCTTGCTCAAGTGCAGAACGACTTCGTGGCCGCGGCAAGTCACGAGTTGCGCACCCCGCTCACCGCGATACTGGGATTCACCGAGCTGCTGCAGAAACGCTGGACGCGTCTGGACGATGGTAAGCGTCTGGAGGCCGTCGGTCGCATTGCCCATGCGGCTAACCGCCAGCTGCGTCTGGTAGAGGACCTACTGCTGCTGAACAGACTGGACAACGAGAGTCTGATAGCACAGTCCCAGCCAATCGAGATTGCCTCATTGGTGCAGCAGGCGGCCGACGAAGTGATGGCGAGCTATCGGGAACAGCAAATCGACCTCGATGGCCCACCTGGTATCACTGTTCAGGCGGATCCATCACGATTTCTGCAGATCGTGGCGAACCTGCTGGATAACGCAGCAAAATATTCCCCTGAGGGGAGCGCCGTTCGAGCCTCCTGGGGCGTGGAGGGTAAGAGCGCCGTCTTGCGTGTGCAAGATCATGGCTCGGGCATTCCGGAGCAAGACCATGAGTGCTTGTTCAGGCGGTTCGGGAGGGTTCCCGGTAGCCGCATGCGAGAAGGACATGTAGGCACTGGACTGGGCCTCTACCTTGGCCGGCAACTTGCTAGGGCAATGGGCGGTGATCTCGATCTGGAAACCACCAGTTCCGAGGGGAGCATCTTCCGCCTGAAGTTGGCCTACGTTCCTGTCTAAGCGTGAGGCGCTACCGCGTCACGACCATGTGGGTTTCGGTATGCTTGCCCGGATGCTGCATGAACCTGCGGCCAAACCCACCTACGTCCCACGGGCTGAGCCAACCGGTGCTTCACATACGGGACTACGCTTGTAAAGCGAGCAACCTATCGTCCAGCCAGTCCACTGGTGGCGGCGCCCTGGATAAAGTAGCGCTGGAAGATAAAGAATATTATCACCATGGGCACGGTGTTGAACATGGCGCCGGCCAAAATAAGGTTGGTGTGCGAGCTGTATTGGCCATTGAAAAAGTTCAATCCGACTGTAAGCGGAAACTTCGTCGGTGAATTGAGGTACAGCAGCGGCTGCACGAATGAGTTCCAGGCGCCCTGAAAGCCGAGTATGCCCGCGGCTACCAGGGCCGGCCTGGCCATTGGCAAGATAACTTGCCAGTAAGTGCGAAACGCCGAGGCGCCATCTATGGTTGCCGCCTCCTCGATCTCCACAGGTAGACCCTTGAGGAACTGCGTGAGCAGGAACACCGAGAATGGCTGCGCAGCCACGGGCAGGATTACCGCCCAGTACGTGTCGATGAGGTTGAACGGCCCAAAATGGTTGAGGATGATGTAGACGCTTATCCAATTGATCTCGCCGGGGATCATCATCACCGCGAGTACCACCCAAAACCAAAAGTTCTTGCCGCGAAAATCGAGTCTTGCCAGTGCGAAGGCAGCCATTGAGCTGCAGAACAGATTGAGCGCGGCGACGGAGACGCCGAACAGGAAGCTGTTGAGCAGCCAGCGGGCAAAATGCACATCGCTGCCGCCTTTGTTGAACAGGTCCGTGAAGTTCGAGAGCGTCCAGGGATTTGGTATGAGGTTAGGCGGGTATTCCAGCACTTTATCAGGCGTTTTGAATGACGAAAGCACCGCGTAGACGAACGGCGCCAGCGCGATAAAGGTAAACACGAGCAGCAACGCGTAGATGATGACGGCCTTTCCCAGCCAACGGGGCGCCGGCCTGCGATCCACCACCGTCCTGGAGCCCAGCATTGCCATCGCGCTCCTCTCCTTAATACTGGATGTTTGTGTCGATGAACCGGCGCTGGATCAGGGTGACGACAAGGATTATCGCGAAGAGCACGGCTGCCATTGAGGCGCCCAATCCATAGTGGTATTGCTTGAATGCCGTGTCGTATATCGAATAGACGGGCGTGACGGTAGCGTTCAGCGGACCACCCTGGGTCATTACGGCTATCTGGTCGAATGTTTGAAATGCGCCAATCGTTCCTACCGCGACTATCAGGAACATGGTGGGCCGCAACAACGGCAGCGTAATGTAGCGGAAGAGATCGAAGCCGCTCGCTCCGTCTACTTTTGCAGCCTCGTATAGCGATACCGGCAGACCTTGCAAGGCTGCAAGGAACAGGATCATGAAAGTAGGCGCCGTCGTATAGACATTCATGATCATAATCGCCGGTAACGCTGTGTTCGGGTTGTTCAGCCAGTCTGGTCCATGAATATGAAATATCGACAGGAAGGCGTTTATCGCACCGCCATTGTTGTAGAGGTAAACGAAGATGAGCGATATGGCAACGGACGATGTTACTGACGGTAGATAGATGGCCGTGCGGAGTAGCGAACGACCTTTTAACGGTTGGTTCAACAGCAAGGCATAGGACAGCGCCAGCACGGTTTGGCCAATAATTACAAAAAATGCATATACGACAATATTCTTCAGACCAATGCCAAACTCGAAATTATCGCGATTGTTCTGAAATTGATCCCAGAGATAGCGGAAGTTATCCAGGCCGATAAAGCGGGGTGTATCGATTCCATAGTTAACGTGATAGAGGCTCAGTGCCAGGCCGAAGACGGCGGCGCCAAGTATGAACGTGCACATGAGAAACAGGAACGGCAACAGGAAAAGGTATGCCGTGATATTGCGGCGCAGCGCTCGCTTTAGAGACCTGCGATGGGTGAAGGTCGGCACTGGCGCCTGCTTCGTCTGCATGGTCGCGTCCATTGAACTGTCCCTTCGCTTACACGCAGGCCGCCGGCGCTGGATTATCCACCGGCAGCCTGCGTGTTTCGCTTAGCTCACGATAGTCTGGTGCCTGGAAATCTTGACGAAGTCAGGACTTTCAAAGCTGGACTATATCTGCTTTATGGAACAGCCGTTATCTGGCTTTGTAGTGTCTTGGCAGCGGCCGGGATAGCCTGAGCCGCCGTTTGCTTACCGAGGATCACTTTGGTGATCGCGTCTCCTAGAGCCTTGTTCGTTATGCTATCGTAGGCGCCGAAGCTGCCGAGCTTACCGGAGGTGTACGAATTGAACAGGTTGCTCGCCTCTGGGTGAGTTTTCAGATAGGGGTCACTTTGCAAGGCCGGCAGGGTCGGCAGTGCAAAGCCGATGTCCGTCTGATATTTCTGCACCACAGGGCCGGTGAGGAACTCAATAAGCTTGGCGGCCGCGGCCGCGGTTCCTGCCTTCACCGTGTTAACCGATGCGCCCCAGGCATTCGTGAACACCGGGTCGGCGCGTCCGGCCGGGCCAACGGGAATCTGGGCTACGCCGAAACGTATCTTGGGGTAGGTGTTGTGGAGGTACGGCGTGAGCCAGCCACCTTCAAGCACCATGGCCACTTTGCCCTTGCCGAAGCTGTCGCCCTGCCAGCCGTCGCCGACGGTGGCCGGGATTGTGGACGAGTGATCGGTGAGCTGGAAGCTGGTGTAGTAATCAAGGGCTTTGATCGCGTTGGCGTTGTTGAAGCCAATCTTGCCGGTAACTGGATCCATGATCGTGCTGCCGAAACCGTACAAGAAGGTCATGAAACGCCCGTTATCTTCCGGCATCATCGTGCCGTAGACCACTTTGGACGGGTTGGAGCTGGGAGTATACAACTGCATCGCAAGTGTTCTGTATTGGTCATAGGTCAGATTGTTCGATGGATATGCGATATGCTTTGCGTCGAAAATCGCCTTGTTGTAGAAGACGCCGAGCGTACCCCAGTCCTTCGGCAGGCCGTAGGTGTGACCGTTTAGCTGGAACACTTTCAAGAGCGCGGGGATATAGGCGCTGGTCTTGACACCGTCTTTGGCGAGGTATTTATTCAGGTCGAGGAGCTTGCCGGCTTTGCCCTCGTTGTAAATCATGGGCGGACTTACGTACATCACGTCAGGCTCGTCGCCGCTGGCGAATTCTGTCTGAATCTTCTGCTCGTAGGTTGTGGGGATGGGCCGGAAGAACGTGGTGATACACGGGTTCGCCTTCATGAACATATCGAGCTCATGCCGGACGATATCACCTTCCTGGTTCGCACCGCTCGAGCCGGAGACGTTGAGCCCAATGCGGGAAGCACAAGTAGATGCTGCACGGGTAGGACTGCTGTACTGCGCGCCGAGCGGAAGGACCAGCCCAGCGAGAACGACGACGCTCAGCGAGCGTTTGGTTAGCCTCATTGCGTTACCTCCGTCGAATTGAGACAAACGAACTATTAGGGCACACCGGACATCGGCCCCAGCATCCCCCTTTCTTGCAGGAAACCTCGTCCCATACCTCGCGTTCCAAAACGTTTCGGACAGATTATGCCCATTTATGGCTCATCTGTACCCAAATTGTCAATACCTCGGTCAACTTTCGTATACGACGGGCCATTTGATGTCCTCGGATCAAGCTGTTTGGCTCGTAGCGGTCGTCCGATCGGGTCGCGCACGGCCGAGTAAAGACTGAGAACCCATCATATCGTGGGTTGACAGGGCTTTGATAGCCACCTATTATCGGGAAGAATGAGAACCAAATCGTTTCGGATGGCTTAGCATGGTGACGCTGAAGGACGTGGCGCGGCAAGCCGGCCTTTCGGTGACAACTGTGTCGCGCGCACTCAATGCCTACGACGATGTCGCGGCGGAGACGCGCGCGCATGTTGAGCGCGTTGCCTCCGAGCTGGGCTATCATCCGAATCACATCGCTCGGAGCTTGCAAGGTACCCGGGCATACGCGGTGGGCCTGGTCATTCCCCAGCTCGTTCATCGCTACGTCGATAGCTTCTGGCAGGAGTTCATCGCCGGCGTAACCTCGACGTGCGGGGAAGCTGGGTTCGATCTGGTGCTCTGCACCGGCAAGGATCTTCACGCCGAGCAGGCCCACTATCAACGATTGGTGCGTACGCGCCGCGTGGACGGGGTAATTCTCTGCGACGCTCGGGTCCGCGATCAGCGCATCTCGTTCCTGCGGCAAAGTCACGCTCCGTTCGTGGCGTTTGGACGTGTGCTCGGCCACGACGATTTCTCCTGGGTAGATGTCGATGGGACAACAGGCGTGCGCACAGCAGTCGATTATCTCCTCAGTCTTGGCCATCGCCGGATAGGTTATCTTGGCACGCCAACAGCCTTTTCGTTCACACACTTCCGGCATGAGGGCTATGTTGATGCTCTCTTTGCTGCCGGGCTCGACTATGACGAGCGCCTGATTCTGGAGGATCTCGATGTGGCAAGCGAACTGCAGGCGCCGATTATGGAGCTTATGAACCTTCAGGAGCCGCCGACCGCGCTCATTGCCTGCGCTGATTATTTGGCCGCCGGTGCACTCCGCGCGGTACGCTCGCTCGGCATACGAGTACCGGAAGACCTGTCCTTGGTTGCCTTCGACGATACTCTGGTGTCGCAGCATACCGAACCGCCGATGACAAGCATTCGGCAAGATAACCAGCTGATCGGAAGCCGTGTAGCCACGGTACTAATACAGCAGTTGCTGGGTGATGGGCTACCACCCAGCCACGAATTGATCCAGCCATCTCTCGTCGTCCGCCAGTCCACTGCGCCGTTGCCGGCAGCATGAGCACGCCGCGCCCCTACCACCAGTTCATGGGCAACGGAATAGATGCCATGCTTATCGGGCCCTCTGGCGCCATGTGCCCTGAGCAGGCACAAGGTCTCGACCGCTGTTACTGGTACAAATCCGATCTGTACTACCCGGACAGCCGCCAGTTTGTCTCGGGTCAAGATCCCTGTGCCTTCATCAATGCACCGCCTGGTGGCACGAATTTTCAGCTCGCGCCACTTGCTCGTACCTGGTACGAGTTGCTGGACGCCGCCGGCTCACCATTGCCGCTCACGGCATCCGAACAGCACTTCGATACCACATCCGGCGTGCTTCAATCCATCGTGCACTACGGCGGAGTCCGAGTGGAGCTACGTACGGCGCTGGCCGGCGATTCACCCGCTCTTCTTTTCGAACTGCAAGCGTCCAAGGATTTTCTTGTTCGGGCATACGTTGAGGCGGGTCTGTGGCCAGAAGATACCGAGCAAGCAGACCCCTTAAGCGCCGTGTCCGCCATGCCCGACTTGGCCACAGGGCTGACATACAACGTCGGCAACGAAACATGCACGCTTTGTGTGCTGCCGGACGACGAGAACAGCGGCCCGGTCGCTCTTTGGGGCTCGGGCCGTACTAATAAGGGCGCCTGGATACTCCTGCGCGGCACGCATATCCGCTGGAGGGCCGTGTTGGAAAGCACGCGCTACCAACAAGAATGCGGCACGTATACGAGACTGGCTGCGGAACCAGAGCCACCTGCTTCTGCCGCCATGCCGGCAATTGAAATACCTGATCCCGACTTCGCGCGGTTGCATGCTTTTAGCATGTATATGTTTCGCGCCATACAACATCGCTACTCCGGTGGGATACCTGTAAATAACCTCCGTCGCACCTTCAACTCGCACGTGTTCTGGGACGGCGCGTTCGTGCAGCGCGCCCTATTGGAAGCAGGACACGTCGAGCCGGCGCGGGAGGCCTGGCGCTTCCTGGCCCGGACCCAGGAAGCCGCCGCCGCGAATGCGCGCGACACCTTCAATGCATCGGGCTTGCACTGGGATTGGGAGACCACGCACCGTGGCGAGCGCGCCTATGTGCCGTGGATGCAGCAGCGTTTCCAGGTTCATAATACGCCGCTGCTGGCACATATGATTCTGGCGGATTTCCGTGCGACGCGCGATCGCGCCGCGCTGGCAGAAGGCTACGATCTGCTGGCCGGCGCCGCCACTTTCATTCTCGACGCCGTGTTGGTTGAACGAGACGGTGTAGTGGAGACTCGGCCATTGGTCGGTTCGCACGAGGCCGCGACGCCGGTGGTCAACGATGGCGCCACGGTGGCCGCCTGCCTACGGTTGTTGCGGGATGTCGCACTCGCCGCGCGCGTCCTTGGACGGCAGGATGAGCTAAGTCGTCGCTGTCGTACCGCCGCCGCACGCTTGCGCCCGTCCCTTGCCGGACTGTTCAATGGTCGCTACTTTCAGGCGTCGCGCGACGAGGATCGGCTGAATACCAGCTCGCTCACCCCCATATATCCCGCTGATGTGGTAGTTCCGACCGACCCGCGTGCCGTGACCACCGCGCAAGCGTATCGGGCGCGTTATGCCGGGCGGATGGCCGGCCACGGTAATAACGAAGCGGGCTTCCCCTGGTCTGCCGGAATCCTGGCACGTATACTTGCGTACCAGGGTCAGTCAGAAGCCGCCTGGGAGCAACTCGATTTCGCTCGGGTCGCCTTGTGCGCCCAGGGCGGCTGCGCCGAGTACGTGGATCCTGAAGGTCACTGGAACCTGCAGTATTTCAGCACCGCGCAAGCGGCGCTCTGCAGCGCGCTACACGCCCTGCTTTTGCAACAGCATGGCGCCGAGCTGCACTTCTTCCCTGCCGTACCTCAAGCTTGGGGCCATTGTTCCTTCACTGGCTTCCTGGTGGCCGGCCTGCGTGTGGATGCCGCATATGAGCGGGGCCGTGCTTCAATCGTCGTGCACAACGAGACGGATCGCACCCGGTCCGCGGTGCTGCGGCTTGGGTCCGACGTGCGGCGCCTCACCCTTACCCCTGGCGCAAAACAGAGCCTGGAACTGGAGAACAGCAATGTCCCTCGCCGACAACGATGAGGCCAGCAGAACCAGTGACAATTCGTGGCTGTTGCACACCGAGAGCCGGCTCCCATGGCTACGCGCCTACCTGGGCAACGGCAGATTGGCGGTTCAGCTAACGGCCGAGGGTGGCCTTGCCGGTGATCAGGGTGAGCCTTTGCATCTCATGGCTGAATTATATGACCGAGCCCAGGGAGCTGAGGTAGAGCATCCCGTGCCGCTCCCAAGCTGGAGCACATTGCGTCTGACTGTCGATAGTGAACCGCTCAATCCAGAGGCTGCCTCAGCTTATCGACAGGATCTCGACCTACGCCGTGGCCAGGCCCAAACGCACTTTCGCTGGGTGGTGGGTGACACTGAGATACAAGTCTCCACCCTGCAGGCCGTTTTGCGCCACGAGCCCAACGTGGCGCTTATTCGTCTTACCGCGACAGCTACAGTGCCGTGCACGCTACACATTAGCGCGGGTCTGGTGCCGCGTCGCGAGATGGCCGCCTACAGCGAGGTTGAAGCAGGAGTGGCGGAAATGGGCGTCATCTGGTCTGCGGGCAGTACCATCGAACGTGGCATCCCAGTCGCGATCGCCGCGGCACTCTATTCGCCAGACCAAGTAGGCCAGAACGCTCCAAATCAGGCAACTCTGGATGTCGAATTGCAGCCGGATGCAGTCCAGAATGTGACCTGGCTGGTCGCCGTACGCCGCGACGCGAACGCACGGGATGCGGCGGTCGCCGATCTCCGCCGCGCCGTGACCGCAGGGGTTGAGCGGCTGCTGACCGATCATTTTGCCGCCTGGGACACGCTGTGGCAGGCAGATATACAGGTGAAGGGCGATCCGGAGGTGCAACGCTTTGTGCGCGCGGGCATTTTTGGGCTGCTCTGCAGCATTCGAGCGGATGTGCCTGCAAGCATTGCGCCGATGGGACTGTCGAGCATGGGGTACAACGGGCATATATTCTGGGACGCCGATACGTGGATGTTCCCTCCATTATTATTGCTTCGTCCGGAATTGGCCCGCTCAATGCTTGCATATCGAGAGAATCGACTGGCGGCTGCACGGACGCGCGCAAGCGAGGAAGGCTATGCCGGGGCAATGTTTCCCTGGGAGAGCGCCACGGACGGCGACGATACCACGCCACTTTCTATTGCTCGAACTGGCCTCAGGGAGCACCACATCACCGCATGTGTAGCGCTGGCGCAGTGGCAGTATTATCTTGCAACGGGAGACAAGACGTGGCTCGCCAATCACGGCTGGCCATTGCTCGAAGCCTCTGCGCAATTCTGGGTCAGCAGGGTGACGCATGGCGAGCGTGGGTATGAGATTCGCGACGTGATTGCGGCGGACGAATATGCCGAGAACGTCGATAATGACGCGTTTACCAACGGCGCTGCGCGGGCTGCACTGCTAGCCGCAACAGCCGCGGCTAAGGTCCTGGACCGCGAGCCGCCGGCCGCGTGGCGGTTAGTAGCGGATGGGTTGGTGCTGGGACGTGAGGGTGACCTGGTGCTGGAGTACGATGGCTACGATGGCCGAGTAATCAAGCAAGGGGACGTGGAATTACTGACGTATCCGTTGGAATACCCTCTTAGCGAGGCCAGCATCGCCTGCAACCTCGACACGTATCGTCGCGTTACGGATGTCGACGGCCCTGCCATGGGCCGCAGCATTTCGTCAGTGGTCGCGGCACAGCTTGGCAGGCGTGAAGATGCCCACATGCTGTTCGCCGGCAGTTATGTGCCCCACCTATGGGGACCTTTTTACTCCCTGGCGGAGACCCGCGGCAACGGGCAGGTGAACTTTCTTACAGGGGTAGCTGGTGCGCTGCAAGCGCTCATGTTCGGCTTCGCAGGCATTCGTTTGCACCACGATGCCCTTGCCGTGGACCCGCTGTTACCCGAGGGCTGGCGAGGCTTGCACTTCCCCGCGTTGCATTGGCGCCGGCAAGTGTATTCCGTTTCCGTGCTGCCGGATGACCACCTTGAGATCTCGCCCCACGGTGCGGCCATTCCGCTGACATTGGTACTTCAACGTTGGCGTCCCGGACCTGAGCCGCTCCTGGTCGAGGCGCGCGTGGGCGAAGGGGTCCATTGTATATTGGTCGCGATGGATTGGCAGGTCGAGCCTGATGAAGGCGCTTGCGCCTGGCGGCTTTATCCCGCGACGAGCCAGCTGCATAAAGCCTTCGTGCTGTTGCAGCTTACCGCGACGGATGAAGGTGGCAGCGTCACCTTAGAGGTCGAACAGCGGGTCAGAAACGGCGACACCTAACCCTGCCCGCACCTTCCGCGAACACCTGCGCGAGGCTTGACAGGTGGGCTGCAAGCCATGTTCCGTCTGAAAATCGCTGCCTGAAAAAGCAATTGCCGGCGATGATACTCGAGACATTAGACTAACTTTCCATCGGTGCGGCAAAAAGGGGCTGGCCACGTGGCTCGGGAGGCGACTGAGGCCTAGTACAGCTTCAGATCAGACTTCCTACATTTGGTTGATCCACAAATTGCCATAAAACACCATGATAATTCTGGGCTATTAGGCGTACCTATCAAAGGGGGGGTCTCGAAACAGCGTGCGGTATTAATAGCTCGCCTGGCGCTGGGAACCTAATGTCCTAACTTGGCAGGCAACAGTACATCAAACTTGGAAGCTGTGCTGCTAGTGATGGAGGCACCCATGGTTGTCAAGGACGTGATGAGCTCTGATGTAATCGCGGTGCCCGCCGACGCTTCGCTTGCCGATGCAATTGAAAAGCTCGAGCAACGAGGGGTAGGGGTACTAGCCGTGTATAGCGGCGACGAACTACTCGGCACTATCACTGAGCACGACATCGCGGCCTGGTTGGCTAACGGTGATCGCGACCCGACTACCGCAAAGGTCCGAGACGTGGTGCACCGCGAGGCACGCTACTCGCGCGAGGACCAGGATATTGGCGAAGTAGCGCGGATGATGAGAGATCAACATCTAAACGGAATGGTGGTGATTCGTGGGAATCAACCCGTTGGGAGCGTTTCGTTGGCAGATTTAGCAACTCGAGTCGATGGCGGCGAGCGTCGAGGCACGCGAACGAGCACGGAAGCGGATATTGCGATGACCGCTGACGACACGATCGCACCGCCGGCTCGTGTGTATTTACAGCCGATCGCGGCACCCGCGATACTCGGCTTCTATGGATTCGCTGGAGCGTCATTCGTATATGGCGCCTTTACTGCCGGCTGGTTCGGCGGCGCGACAACGCCACTCTACTTAGCGCCGTTCATTGCCTTGTTCGGCGGCGTGGCAACACTTCTGGCAGGCATGTGGGCTTTTAGGGCTCGTGACGGATTGGCAACCGCAACGTTTGGGACGTGGGGAGCCTTTTGGATCGCATATGGCCTGTTGTACCTGTTTGTAGCAACAGGTTCACTTACCGCCGCGGCAATTGGCCCGGCACTAGGCTGGTGGTTCATTCCACTGGCTGCTATCACGCTGGTAGCGGCGATTGCCGCGATACCACGTAACGTGGCCCAATCGGCACTGTGGTTGCTCGTCTTTGTAGCCTCAGCGCTGGCGACGATAGGCCTGCTAAAGGGCAGTCCCAACTGGAACGCCGTAAGCGCCTATTTCTTCATGGGATCCGCGCTAGTCGCGTGGTATATCGGCAGCGCAGTACTACTCGAGGATTCGTTCCGTCGAGTCGTATTACCGCTCGGCAAGCCAGATAAAGCGGCAAATATCCCAGGCCGTCGCGTCACGCGGTTTCTAGAATATCGGTTTGGCGAGCCCGGCGTTCGGGCAGGCCACTAGGTTCCGATACTTGCGAATCCGTCAGAAATCCACAATATAGCGCTGGAACGGCATCGGAGCGGCGTGTAAACCCGAACCGATGCCGTTCCTGCATGTTTATCGTAATCTGCCGAGATCCCAATTTATTGGCGATGACTTCAACAAACTCCCGACTGCCTATCAACGAGCGCCCCGATTTTGAATATTTTGAGGCATATAACGACACGTCGGCAACTTTTGCACGCAGTAATTGGTATATTGACTCGGTTTGCTAGTGCAGGCCCGACGGACCGCGGCCATTGGCTTCGGCGCCCACGCCGATTATTCGCCGTAAGCCAATCGGTGACACACACGCGAACAGTTAGGGCTCGCACAACTTGTCATCTGACGATGATTGTTAAGACAGGTTGACAAATACCGGTCTCAGCTACTATCCTCTTAGTGGCTTTCTGGATGACATTGCGCGGAGCGCCGGTCCCAACCCCCTTACATGGAACTGTTGCCTCCCTCTTATGGCTCATTATCCAGAGCCAAGCGTTCACAGTAGGGAGGGTTTTTGCAATGTTGCGTCCTCATATCAGGGTGCTGTCAAAAGTTGCCATCTTTGGTGTTTTGGCCTTTTCTGCCTTGGGTCACGTCGGTTCCGCCGGAGCAACCACCGGCCCGACGAAATTCCTCGCCGACTCCCATTACAAAGTGCCTTCCGGGCTTGCGGGACGGTTCATCGGGCAGTACACTCTCAAATCGGCGGCCACCGGCGCTCGGCTGAGCGGCGGCGCCATGGGCATCGAGGTCAATGAGCATGGCTTCCTGTACGGCGTGGGCCAGTTCTACGGCTACGACGCCCAGGGCCACCAGTCTACCTGGACGGCCACGCTCTACAACTTCCGGCAGAGCAAGTCACAGGTGATGACCTACGACTTGCTGGGGCCAGGAGGCTCGGCGCTGCTAGGGCGCATCGCGGTGACCCGCGCGAAGTCCGGCGACCTCGCCGGCCAGGTCACCTTCCCCAACGGACACTTCGCCATCCAATGGCACAAGATCAGTTCCCACTGACAATCTCCTCCAGCGCCCGAGCCCGGCCACGGACGGTGGCGCCCGGCAATGGGCCTTCGCTGACGACGGTGAGTTAGACAAGGGGGTGACGCAGGCAGCGACCGTATAAACCGGTTCTCTTTGGCACTTCCTGATTTCTAATGAACTGATTAATTCCAAATGACTTTGGGGGAACAACGCATGGGTTCCATCCTCAAACGTGGCGCCGCAGGAGCGATGGTGCTGTCGCTCGTGCTGGCGGGCGCCGCGAACGCGAGCAGTCTGCGGCAGAGCGCCAACGCGAAGACTAACGCGACCGGTGCAAGTGTCGACTGGCCGTTTTTTGGCAACAACAGCGACAACAACCGGTACTCAAGTCTGAGCCAGATCAACGACACGAACGTGTCGAAGCTTGGCATTGCCTGGACGGCATCACAGGGTCCAAAGCTTTCGACTTATGAGACCGATCCGGTAGTGGTGAACGGCATCATGTACTACACCACTAACCTGGACCAGGTACGGGCGGCCGATGCTGCAACGGGCAAGCTGCTTTGGCAATACACGCCGAAAGTCAATTTCTATCTCGCCATTTCAGGTGGCGGCGGCGGTGTACCGACCAACCGCGGCGTGACCGTGGCCAATGGCAATGTGTACCTGCTCACGTTCGACAATCAGCTGACCGCGCTGCAGGCGTCGACCGGCGAGAAGCTCTGGTCCACACAAGTAGCGGACCCGAACCAGGGTTACTCCGAGACCTCACCCGCAACCTACTACAAGGGTTTGCTCATCCTGGGCAGCGCGGAGAGTGACTCGGGTAGGCGTGGTTTCGTGGCTGCCTACAACGCAACGACCGGAAAGCAAGCGTGGCGCTTCTTCACGGTGCCGACCGCGGGTCATGGCTGGATACCGAAGGGTAGCAAGGCGAGTGGCGGCGACGTTTGGATGCCGCAGGTCGTCGACGAGAAGACGGGCCTGGTGTACTTTGGTACCGGCAACCCATACCCCGACTTCGACAATAGCCAGCGGCCCGGCTGCGATCCATGGGTGAATGCGACAGTAGCCTTGAATGCGCTGACCGGCAAGTTCGTCTGGGGTCACTCAGAAGTCTGCAACGACGTCTGGGATTACGACTCGCACCAGCCACCAATGATCTTTGACACCACGATCAACGGGAAGACCGTGCACGCGGTCGGGCATGGCAACAAGTCGGGCCTGTACTTCATATACGATGCGGCCACCGGCAAGGTGCTCGCCAAGTCACCATACCTTGGCAAATACACGCTTCCCCACGTCCTGACGGCTAAGGGCTCGCTGACATGCCCAGGCTTCTTCGGCGGCATTGAGTTCTCCCCGCCTGCCTACAGCCCGTTGACCCACCTGGTTTACGAGCCCGGCCTCGATGCGTGCATGGTTCTTGGCAAGGGTATCTTTAAGGCGCCGACCAGCACGTCGGGCTTCATGGCAGCGGTCGATACGAGCACGGGCAAAATTGCCTGGAAGACCCAGATGCCCAAGCCACTCATCGGCGGCGCTGTCGCGACAGCCGGTAACCTGGTCTTCTCCGGCTCGAACGACAACCACTTCTATGCCTTCGATGCAAAAACCGGCAAGGTCCTGTGGAGCGCTAACCTGGGCGTCGCCTTCGGCGCGGCGCCGATCACCTACCAGGTCAACGGAACTCAGTACGTTGCTATCGCGGCCGGTGGCCTGAGCGCATCCGCGTTCTTTAAAGGCCTTGTTACCGGCGGCAGCATGGTTGTCTTCAAGCTGAATGGCAAACCGATTACCAAGGTACCGGCTGTGACCGGCGGCGCCAATGGAGGCTTGTCCGAAGTTGTGTCCGTCAAGGGCATGACCAAGGTCGGCCCTTGGGAGTACGTTGATGCCGTAAAGCATCACGTGGTTTTCAAGATCGTTGCCGCGTCCGATCCGTCAAATAACGGCTTCAATTTCAACGGTTACGCAAAGGGTAAGGCGAATTTCATCGTACCCGCCGGATGGTTGGTGAACTTTATCTTTACCAACAATGCGGCGTTGCCGCACAGCGTGGGCGTTACGGCTTCGCTGAAACTCAGTGTCGACTCTGCGCCGCTTGGCGCCACGCCCAATCCTTTCCAGGGTATTGGCGGGAACCAGACGCAGTATGCGGGCTTCACTGTCTACACTCCCGGCAAGTTCTACATGGTCTGTCTGGTTCCAGGCCATATCCAGGCCGGTATGTGGGATAACTTCACGGTTTCCGCGACTGCGAAGAGCCCGTCGATCTCCGTTCAGTAGGCTAGTCACGTCTCACCACACAGGTAAGGCGCACGCATCTTTTAGGTAAGGGATGCGAATTCAGCAGGACCTCCCAGGGGCAGCGAGTGGTTGATACTCGAAGCTCCTGGGAGGTCTTGTTTATAGCGCGGGCTGGACCATTTAGTTTTCCGATAGAAAATAGTTTCCAGTCATTGACAAATACCGAGCTCAGCTACTATCCTCGTAGCAGCTTGGTGGTCCATCTTGTAGCAACTTGGTGCTCTATTTTGACCGGAGCGCGTGCCCAATTCCCCAAACAACAGTTCGTTGCATCCATGCAGGGACCGACAGGTCCATTGCCGAATCGATCTAGCGGAGAGGGTGCTTGCGATGTGGCTTCCACGTCCTCGGCTGCGATTGCCAGTGGCTATACTCAGTATTCTGCTTGTCGGCGCCTTTGGTCGCGTCGCACCTGCCGCGGCTACGACTGGCCCGACGAAATTCCTCGCCGATTCCCACTACAAGGTTCCCTCCGGGTTGGCGGGACGCTACATCGGCCAGTACATCCTCAAATCGGCGGCCAAGGGGGCGCGGCTGAGCGGCGGCGCCATGGGCATCGAGGTGAATGAGCATGGCTTCCTGTACGGCGTGGGCCAGTTCTACGGCTACGATTCACAGGGCCATCAGTCTACCTGGACGGCCACGCTCTACAACTTCCGCCAGAGCAAGTCGCAGGTGATGACCTACGACTTGCTGGGGCCAGGAGGCTCGGCGTTGTTGGGGCGCATCTCGGTGACTCGGGCGAAGTCCGGCGACCTGGCCGGCCAGATCCAGTTCTCAAACGGACACTTTGCCATCCAATGGCACAAGATCAGTTCCCACTGACAATCTCCTTCAGCGCCCGAGCCTGCCCACGAACGGTGGCGGCTGGCAGTGGGCCTTCGCAACCGACGGTGAGATAGACAAGGGGGTGACGCAGGCAGCGACCGCATTGACCGGTACTCTTTAGCATTTCTTGATCTCTTGAACTGATTAATTGCTAACGACACGGGAGGAAC